>DMID01000228.1 GCA_003449195.1 Lysobacteraceae bacterium
CCGAGGCGTCGCCCATGAAGCGTCGCAGCTTGCGGTCGATCAGCGCCTCGGTGTCCAGCTCGACCGCGCCGCCGACCTGGCTGCGCAGGCCGGCCTCGGCGTGGTCGGGCAGGGCGCGGATGCCGGAGCGGCCTTCGCGCAATGCGGTGGACACCGTGTCCACGTCGTTGCCCAGGCAGGAGACGATGCCCATGCCAGTGATCGCGATGCGCCGCATCAGAACGCCTCCGTGCTGCCGAACAGGCCCACGCGCAGGTCGCGGGCGACGTAGATCTCGCGCCCGTCCACCCACATGCGCGCGTCGGCGATGGCGAGGTTGAGCTTGCGCTTGACCACGCGGCTGATGTCCACCGCATAGGTGACCAGCTTCGCGCTGGGCAGCACCTGGCCGGTGAACTTCACCTCGCCGGCACCGAGCGCGCGGCCGCGCCCGGGCAGGCCCAGCCAGGTGAGGAAGAAGCCGGTGAGTTGCCACATCGCGTCCAGCCCGAGGCAGCCGGGCATCACCGGATCGCCGTGGAAATGGCAGCCGAAAAACCACAGGTCCGGGCGGATGTCGAGTTCGGCGCGCACCAAGCCCTTGCCGTGCTCGCCGCCGTCCTCGCGGATGTCGACGATGCGGTCGAACATCAGCATCGGGTCGTCGGGCAGGCGGCCGAAGCCGTCGCCGAAAAGCGTGCCGTGCGCGCTGGCAAGCAGGTGTTCGCGCGTGTACGCGTGGAGCCGTTCGATCACTGCGGTGGTCCTTGTTGACGGGTCTGGCGCCGCACGTTGGACCGTACGCCGGCGTTCAATCAAACGTTTCAACCGTACGCCGGCGTAGCGAAAGTGCCGGGAAAACCGGCATGTGCATGATGTGCAACGGGTATTCGCATCCGCTGAGAACGATGCCCGTATCATGCGCGCGCACCATTCGCTGCCGCAGGGTTGGCCCGCATGCGCAAGATCATCCACGTCGACATGGACGCGTTCTATGCGTCGGTCGAACAGCGCGACGATCCGGCCCTGCGCGGGCGGCCGGTAGTGGTGGCCTGGCGCGGTGCGCGCTCGGTGGTGTGCGCGGCGTCCTACGAGGCGCGCACGTTCGGCGTGCGCTCGGCGATGCCGGCTCTGCGGGCGGAGAGGCTGTGCCCGGACGCGGTATTCGTGCCGCCGGATTTCCCGCGCTACAAGGCGGTGTCGCGGCAGGTGCGCGAGATATTCCTCGCGCATACCGATCTGGTCGAGCCGCTGTCGCTGGACGAAGCCTATCTGGATGTCACCGCGCCCAAACAGCCGTTGGGCAGCGCAACGGAAATCGCCCGGCGCATCCGCGGGCAAATCTTCGAAGCCACCGCGCTCACCGCCTCGGCCGGCATCGCGCCGAACAAGTTCCTCGCCAAGATCGCCTCGGACTGGCGCAAGCCGGACGGCCAGTTCACCGTGTCGCCGGCGAACGTGGACGCCTTCCTGACGCCGTTGCCGGTGGGGCGCATCCCCGGCGTCGGCAAGGTGGCCGAGGCGAAACTGGCCGGCATGGGCATTGCCACGGTCGGTCAGCTTCGCGAGCATTCGCCGGAAGAACTGCATGCCGCGTTCGGCAGCTTCGGCGATGCGCTGTACCGGCGCGCGCGCGGCATCGACGAGCGGCCGGTGGAACCGGACTCGCCGGTGCAGTCGATTTCCTCCGAGGACACCTTCGCCGAAGACTTGCCGCTGGACGCACTGGCGCCGCACATCGCGCGGCTGGCGGAAAAGACATGGGCCGCCACGCGCAAGACCGAGCGCATCGGCCACACCGTGGTGCTGAAACTGAAGACCGCGCAGTTCCGCATCCTCACCCGCAGCCTCACGCCCGACGCAGCGCCGGCATCGGCTGCCGAACTGACCTTGATCGCGCAGGCCTTGCGCGAGCGCGTGGAGCTTCCCGCCGATACCCGCTACCGCCTGGTCGGTGTGGGCCTGCACGGTTTCCGTGAGCGCGATGAATCTGTGTCGCAGGGGCAGTTGTTCGGCCAGCCGTCCGAGATTGCCTAAAATGGCGGACTCCCCATCAGGCAGGAGTGCCCCGATGCCGTTCCCGTATGCACTGGCTATTTTCGATCTGGATGGCACCCTGGTGGACAGCGCGGAGGACATCGCCGAGGCGGTGAACCGCATGCGCGAGGAACTGGGCGGGCCGCGCGTGCCGGTGGCCACGGTGCTGGGCTGGATCGGCGATGGCGTCGGCCATCTGGTCGAAACCGCACTGGCCGACGGCGGCATCGAGGTGCCACTGGCGGCGGCGATGCCGGTGTTCATGCGCCACTACCGCGACTGCCTGCTGCGCAGCCCGCGCCTGTTCCCCGGCGTGCGCGAGGCATTGGACGCGTTGCACGCGCAGGGCGTGCCGATGGCGATCTGCACCAACAAGCCCGAAGCGATGGTGGCGCCATTGCTGGATCACTTCGGCATCGAAGGCTTGTTCGCGCTGGTGATCGGCGGCGACACGCTGCCGGTACACAAGCCCAGCGGCGAACCGCTGCGCCACATCGCGGCGCATTTCGGCGTGGGCATCGACGCAGCGCTGATGGTCGGCGATTCGATCACCGACTATGCCGCCGCGCGCGCTGCGGGCATGCCTGTCGCACTGGTGCGCTACGGGTATCCGCGCGGGCTGGATTTCGCACAGGCCGCCGCCGTGGCCGTGGTGGACGACCTGCGCAATCTGCCGGGCTTGGCGCCGGCATGAGCTTGAAGCCGCGCGCTTCTCGAATACGAGATGCGATCTCATTTGAGATTTATTCTCGAAAAATTTAGGATGACGTGAACCCGGCGCGCGCATCGATGTGTGTGCCACCCAGGTCCCAATGCTCGAGCCGACGCCAGAGACGGGGCAACACCACGTCGAGAGGCTGTCGCCATGCACCACACCCCCCACGCCCGCCGTGCGCCCGAGCGCGCGCGCATCGTTTCGTCCCATCCGCTGAGCGTTGCGCTGCTCGCTGCCTTGTCGCTTGCCACCGGCAGCGCCTTTGCCGCGGACGATGTCACCAAGGGCGATGCCACCGATCTGGATACCGTGCGCGTTACCGCGGCGCAGATTGCGCGGCAGGCGCTGGGCACCTCGACGATCACCGCCGAAGACATCGAAAAGCGGCCGCCGGCCAACGACATTTCCGAGCTGCTACGCACCATGCCGGGCGTCAATCTGACCGGCAACAGCGCATCGGGCCAGTACGGCAACAACCGCCAGATCGACCTGCGCGGCATGGGCCCGGAGAACACCCTGGTGCTGATCGACGGCCGGCCGGTGGGCTCACGCGATGCGATCCGCATGGGCCGCAGCGGCGAGCGCAACACGCGCGGCGACACCAACTGGGTGCCGGCCGAGGCGATCGAGCGCATCGACGTGCTGCGCGGCCCGGCGGCGG
>DMID01000255.1:0-206 GCA_003449195.1 Lysobacteraceae bacterium
GCCGTGATCGTCGAGCGCTGGATGATGACGCCGGACGATGCCGTGTCGGTGTCCTGAAATACCCGCCCCATTTCCCCGCCTACGTGATGCCCACGCCATGACCCAGCAACTCGATTCGGACGGCCGCCTGCGCCACCTGCTTACCCTCGAAGGCTTGCCGCGTGCCACCCTGCTGCACCTGCTCGACCGTGCCGGGCAGATCCGCG
>DMID01000255.1:275-5722 GCA_003449195.1 Lysobacteraceae bacterium
GACCGTGCCGGGCAGATCCGCGATGCCGCAGTCGGCCGTGTCGGCAAGCGCAACGTGCTGGCCGGCACCGCCGTGTGCACGCTGTTCTTCGAACCGTCCACCCGCACCCGCAGCTCGTTCACGCTGGCCGCGCAGCGGCTGGGTGCGGACGTGCTGAATTTCGATGCGTCCACCTCGTCCACCCGCAAGGGCGAGACCGCGCGCGACACCATGCGCAACCTCGAAGCGATGGGCGTGCGCGGCTTCATCGTCCGCCATCACGAGGACGGCGCGGTGGAAGCGCTGGCCGACGCAGCCGGCGAGGGCACCGCGCTGATCAACGCCGGCGACGGCCGCAGCGCGCACCCCACTCAGGGCCTGCTCGACATGCTGACGCTGCGTCAGGCCAAGGGCAGCGATTTCTCCAAGCTGAGCGTGCTGATCGTCGGCGACGTCAAACACTCGCGGGTGGCGCGTTCGGACCTGCACGCGCTGCGCACGCTGGGTGTCGGCAGGATTCGGGTGTGCGGGCCTGCATCGCTGTTGCCGGATGACGGCACGCTGGCCGGTTGCGAGGTGGGGCACGATCTGGACGCGATGCTCGAAGGCACCGATGCGCTGATGATGCTGCGGCTGCAGCGCGAGCGCATGGAAGAGGGGCTGGTCGAATCGCTGGAGCACTACCACGAGCATTACGGTCTCGACGCCGCCCGCCTGAAGCGCGCCGCGGCCGATGCCATCGTCATGCACCCGGGCCCGATCAATCGCGGCGTGGAAGTCACCGACGAGGTCGCCGACGGCCCGCAGTCGTGGGTGCTGCGCCAGGTCGCCAACGGCGTGGCCGTGCGCATGGCCGTGCTGGAAACGCTGTTGGGGTGAGGATGCTTGCCGAGGATGCGTTCGATCGTCCGCATATCAGGTGGGGGATAGCCAATGGCTGCAATTCGCATGCCGCGTGAAATCCCTCCGTCGTCGGTCGGTGTCACCCGCGATTTCATTGCGTTCCTGATCCTGTTGGCTTTCGCTGCCGCCATCTGGCTGCCGGCGATCGGTACGCCGTTCTGGGGCGACGATTACGTCTACCTGTACGGCGCACGTGAGGCCAATCTCGCCGGGCTGTCTTGGGGGCAGACGTTCTGGCCTTCGCTGCCGGTGCAGTTCTGGCGGCCGTTGTCGCAGGAAGCCTGGTGGCGCGTGGTCGCGGGCATGATGGAGGCCGATCCGCAAATCGCCCACATGGCGGCCTTGGGTTTCCATCTGTTGGGGGCTGTTGCCGTCGGCCTGCTGGGCGGCACGCTGGCACGAGTTTGCCGCTGGGAGCGGCCAGTGTCGGTCGGGTTGTTGTCTGGCGGTCTGTACGGGGTATTGGCCGTCGGTCTGTTGCCGGTGCACTGGGTGGCCGCCGTCAACAGCCCGATCCTCGTGGTCTTCACCGGGCTGGCCGCATCGGCTTGGTTGGCTGCCTCGACCAGGCAGGGGGCATTGAGGGTGATGTTGCTGGCGATGGTGCCGTTGTTTTTCGGCCTTGCATTGCTGAGCAAGGAGTCGGCAATCCTCACGCCCGGGATGTTGTTCGGAGTATCGCTGTTTGCCGGCAGCCGGATGCGTCGTGGCGAGTGGATCACGTTGACCGTGTGCATCGGGACGGGATTGATTTGGCTCTGGCTGCGCTCGAAGGTGACGGTTCCACCGGCACCGGAGTATGCCTATGCCTTCGGTGGCAACCTGCTGCGCAATGCGGCGTCATTGCTGGCATGGCTGCTGAACGTGCCGCGCGAGGCTTTGCGGCTGGTAGCCACTGGTGGATTGCGTTCGGGCGGGATCTGGGCGACAGCAGTGACCGTGCCTGTCGTCGCGGCATGGAGCCTGGCCTTTTCCCGTGGCGGATTTTCCCGTTTGTCGCGCAGCCAGTGGCTGCTGACATTGGTGCTGCCGGTATTCGCATACGCACCATATTTCCCGTTGGCTTGGAACAGCTATGCGTATTACGCCGCGATTGCCGCCATCGTGCCGACGATTGTGCTGGCGCGTGCGCTGCAAGGGCGCCGCGCGTTGCTGGTTGCGGTCGTGCTGATTGGTGTTTCGTCATTGCTGGCAGTGGAAGGGACGCGCAAGTTGGATCATCCGGGCTTGATCGGACGCGCACGCTGGGCCGAAGCCACACTCCGGCAGGTCGAGGTCTGGCCTCGGCCAGCTGGCCCCTTGTCGGTGCATGTGGCCGACGATCAGCGTTTTTATGCCATCGGGATGTACGGATTGGCCTGGAGGCTGGGTATGCCGATCAGCCAGATCCACCCGGTTGGCGATTGCGCTCAGACGGCCGATGCCTGTCTGGATTTTCGTGCGGACGGTGGTTGGGTCATGCATCCGGCGACTGATCCTTGACCTACCCGTTGGCCATGACCAATGGCCCTCCTGCGATTTTGCAGGGAGGTGTTAAACCCAAAGAATCACTTCCCCTGCCATGTCGCTGGAGCCTGTCGTGCCGACGAATGTCCACAGTCTGTCGTTTGCCGTTTCCCTGATCCTCGCCACGGCTGCGCTTGCGCCGTTGGCGCATGCCGCCGATGACGGCAGGTTCGATGCGCGCGAGCTGTTCGCGCCCCTGCAGTTGCCTGATGCGCCCAATGCCTTCCGTTCCGGCAGCGGCAAGCCCGGGCCGCTGTTCTGGCAGAACCGCGCCGACTACGACCTCAAGGCCAGCATCGACCCGGCCACGCGCACGCTGAGCGGCGAGGAGACCATCACCTACGCCAACCGCAGCCCGGACACGCTGGACGTGCTGTGGTTGCAGCTGGACCAGAACATCTATCGTGCCGACGCCAAGGCCAAGGATGTGCGCGCGCCGCGTCCTCCACGCCCGGGGCAGCCGCCCAAACCATGGGCGCCGAGCCCGTCCACCGACGGCTACCGCATCGCGTCGGTGGAGGTGGAGCAGGGCGGCAAGCGCGTGCCGGCGAGATTCCTCGTCGACGAGACGCGCATGCGCGTGGACCTGCCGGTGCCGCTGGCCGGCAACGGCGGCACGCTCAAACTGCACGTGCGCTATGCGTACACCGTGCCCGGCACCTGGGGTGGGCGTACCGCGATCACGCCATCCAAAAACGGCGAAATCTATGAAATCGCCCAGTGGTATCCGCGCATGGCGGTGTACGACGACGTGCGCGGCTGGGATACCCAGCCCTACCTGGGTTCGGAGTTCTATCTCGAATACGGCACGTTCGATTACGCGGTGACGGTGCCGTGGAACTGGTTCATCGCCGGCTCCGGCGAACTGCTCAACCCGAAGGACGTGCTCACCGCCACCCAGCAGCAACGGCTAGAGCAGGCGCGCGGCAGCGACAAGACGGTCTACATCGTCAAGCCCGACGAAGTGGGCCAGCCGTCCTCGCGGCCCACGGCCGACGGCAGCAAGACTTGGCGTTTCCGCATGGAGCACACCCGCGACGTGGCATTTGCCGCCTCGCCGGCCTTCGTGTGGGATGCTGCGCGCATCAACCTGCCCGATGGCAAGAAGTCGCTGGCGATGTCGGTGTACGCGGCCGAGGGCGTCGGCCCGCAGGCCTGGGACCGCTCCACCGAATACGTGAAGGGCAGCATCGAGCATTTCTCGCAGTGGTATCCGTATCCGTGGCCGGCGGCGATCAACCTCGGCGGCCACGGCGCCGGCATGGAATACCCGGGCATCGTGTTCGACGGTTTCGACGATACCGGCAAGGGCCTGTTCTGGATCAGCGCGCACGAGCTGGGCCACACCTGGTTCCCGATGATCGTCGGCTCCAACGAGCGCCGTTACGCGTTCATGGATGAAGGCTTCAACACCTTCATCGACGTGTATGCCTCCGATGCGTTCAACCATGGCGAATACGCGCCCAAGCGCGACGGCGAGTACGCCCCCGGCGGCGGCAACCCGGTGGACGAAATCCTGCCGCTGCTGGCCGATGCCGATGCGCCCAACCTGCTGGCGCCGGCCGACGGCATCAGCGAGAAGTACCGCCACCCGCTGACCTACTTCAAGGGCGCGCTGGGGCTGGTGCTGCTGCGTGAGCAGATCCTCGGGCCTGAGCGTTTCGACCCGGCGTTCCGCAAATACATTGCCACCTGGGCGTACAAGCACCCCACGCCATCGGATTTCTTCCGCTTCATGGAAAGCGAATCCGGCGAGGACCTTGGCTGGTGGTGGCGCGGCTGGTACTTCAACAACTGGCAGCTGGACATGGGCGTGACCAAGGCCGCCTATGTGGACGACGACGTCTCGCACGGCCTCGTGGTGACACTGGAAAGCCGGCACAAGCTGGTGATGCCGGCCACGCTGCGCATCGAGCTGGCCGACGGCAGCCACCTGGACAAGCGCGTGCCGGTGGAAACCTGGCTGCAGCAATCGGCGCCGCGCATCGTGTTGCCCACCACGCAGAAGGTGCTGCGCGTGACGCTCGATCCGGACCACAAACTGCCCGACGCCGATCGCGGCAACAACGCAGCCAGCGTGACGGGCTGAGCCGTGCATGCAGTCCGGGCCGGCAGGTGTCCTGCCCGGACTGCAGCGCTGCCGGCCCCGTCGCAGCGGCGGAGGCTTCAATCCTGCGTGCGTGATGCCGTGGCCGTGCCGGCGGTTTCCCGCAGCCGGCTGTCCAGCCAGCGCCGGTAGAGGGTGGTGTGCAGGTTGTGCAAGGCCAGCTCGATGGCATACGGCGTGCGCGGATTGCGGTCGAGCAGACGGGCGATGTGGTAGCCGATCGGGCGCACGCCCTGCGGATGCACGTAGACCATGAAGCCGCGATAGAACGGGTCGTCGAGCAACGCCCGCATGCGGGCCACCTGCAGCTTGCGCAGGCGCGGCATGCGCGCGATGGGGCGGTCGTCATGCTCGAACAGCACCCGTTCGTGGAAGCGATAGCCTTGCCGCGGCATCTGCCGGCTCAATGCCCACAACTGGCGGTTGAGCATGTCGTAGTGGCGCAGCCCGCCATGCGCGGCGAGGGCGTCGGCAGCAGCAGCACTGACATCGGTGACGACGAAGTTCTCGGCCTGATTGGCGACATCGTCCACGTGCGAAGCATCGAACACGTGTTCGATGAAACCGGGCACGCCCATGAAGGCTTGACGCCCCGATTGCGAGGTCTTCACCGCCTTGCCGTCGGCGAAGAATTCGCCGGCGTGCGTGCCGAGCAGGATGCTGTCGGTGTCGTGCAGGGTGAGGAAGGTGCCGATGGACAGCTCGCCGGCGCTGAAGTCGCGGTCGAATGCGGCATCGCCGAACAACTCGCGCAGCGTGGCCAGCTGCGCCACCTGGCGGCCGGTGCCGCATTCGGCGCGCACGTGGCCGGCGTAGAACGCATCCAGCGCCCGTGCATTGCCGTCGGCCGGTTGGTAACCGCGGCCGAAGCTGCGGAATTCGCGCCAGCCTTGCGCCCGTGCTCCGCGCCAGCCGAAGCCCACCCAGCCCAGTTGCACGGCGGTGAAGCGGA
>DMID01000163.1 GCA_003449195.1 Lysobacteraceae bacterium
GTTTGGACTGCCGCTGCTGGCGGCCCCGGCTCGCCGGCAGCGGGCGGAGTCACCGCATCGTCATCGCGCACGCGCACCCCGCATCACGGCGTTGAGGCCACGCCGAGCTGGTCGAGCACGAAGGCGTAGTACTCGGCCTGCTCGTGGTAGCGCTGGAAGCGCCCGGACTTGCCGCCGTGCCCGGCCTCCATGTTGATGCGGAACACCACCGGCTGCGTACCGGTATCCAGGTCGCGCAAGCGGGCCACGTACTTGGCCGGCTCCCAGTACTGCACCTGCGAATCCCACAAGCCGGTGCCGACGAACATCGCCGGGTAGGCCTGCGCCTTGAGGTTGTCGTAGGGCGAGTAGCCGAGGATGTAGTCGTAATAGGCCTTCTGCTCCGGGTTGCCCCACTCGTCGTATTCGTTGGTGGTCAACGGGATGGACGGATCGAGCATGGTGGTGACCACATCGACGAAAGGCACCTGCGAGACGATCGCGCGGTAATCCTGCGGCGCCATGTTGGCCACCGCGCCCATCAGCAGGCCGCCGGCGCTGCCGCCCATCGCCGCGACCCGGTCCTTCGCCGCATAGCCCTGCTTGACCAGCGCCTCGGTGACATCGATGAAGTCGGTGAAGGTGTGCTGCTTGTTGAGCAGCTTGCCGTCCTCGTACCAGGCCCGGCCCATCTCCTGGCCGCCGCGGATGTGGGCGATGGCGTAGACCATGCCGCGGTCGAGCAGGCTCACCACCGAGCCGCTGAAGCCCGGATCCATCGACGCGCCGTAGCTGCCGTAGCCGTATTGCAGCAGCGCGCCGCTGCCATCCTTCTTGAAACCCTTCTTGTACACCAGCGACACCGGCACCCGGGTGCCGTCGCGCGCGGCCACCCACACGCGCTCGGTGACGTACTGCGCCGGGTCGTAGCCGATCACTGCCTGCTGCTTGAGCACGCGCCGCTCGCCGGTTTTCACGTTCAGCTCGTAAGTGGTGGCCGGCGTGGCCATCGAGGTGTAGCCGTAGCGCAGCCAGTCGGTGTCCGGCTCGGCGTTGGCGCCCAAGCCCATCGAATAGGCCGGCTCGTCGGCCTGCACGTACTCGTGCGAACCGTCGGCCTTGATCAGGCGGATGCGCTCCAGCCCGTCCGAGCGCTCGCCCACGGCGGTGAAGCCGTCGAACAGCTCGAAGCCGTCGATGAACACCTTGTCGTCGTGCGCCAGCCAGTCGGTCCACTGCGCGCGCGAGGTCGCGCCGTCCGGCGCGGTGACGATCTTGAAGTTCTTCGCCCCGTCGGCATTGGTGCGGATCACCCAGCGCCCGCCGAAGTGGTCGGCGTCGTATTCCACGTCGCGCGCGCGCGGGGCCAGCACGGTGAATTCGCGCGGGTCGGCGGCCGGCGCGTAGCGCTCCTCGCTGGACACGGTGCTGTGCACGCCGATCGTGATGTACTTGTCGTCGCGGGTGCGGCCGATGCCCATGTAGAAGCTGTCGTCGTGCTCCTCGTAGACCAGGACGTCATCGGCCACGGGCGTGCCGAGCACGTGCTTGCGCACCCGCACGGTGAGCAGGGTTTCCGGGTCGTTCTCGACGTAGAACAGGGTCTTGTTGTCGTCGGCCCAGACCAGGTTGGGCGAAGCGCCGGCGATCGTGTCCGGCAGGATCTCGCCGGTGTCCAGGTTCTTGAAGCGGATCACGTACTGACGGCGGCCGACGGCATCCTCGGCCCAGGCCAGCAGCCGGTTGTCCTGGCTGACCTCGGCATCGTCCACGCCGAAAAAGCCCTTGCCGGCAGCCATCGCGTTGACGTCCAGCAGCACCTGCTCGTCGGCGAAATCCCCGGCCGCGTTGGCCTGCTGGATCGACAGCGCATCCACGCCGGGGCCGTCCTTGCGGCGGGCCTGGATGGGGTAGTCCTTGCCGGNNTGGCATCGTCCTGCTTGATGCGCCCGACGATCTCCTTGTACAGCGTGTCCTGCAATGGCTTGAGCGGCGCCAGCACCGTGTCGGCGTAGGCGTTCTCGGCCTTCAGGTAGGCCAGCATGTCCGCGTTCTTGCGGTCGTCGTCGCGCAGCCAGTAGTACTCGTCCGTGCGGGTGGCGCCGAACGGCGCCTTCACCACATGGGGCTTCTTGGCCACGTCCGGCGGCGTGGCCGAACTGGCGGCAAGGGAGGCGGCGGGAGCCGGAGCGGACAGGGTCATCAGCATGGACATCGCAAGCGGGATCAGGAGTTTCATCGATGGGGTTCCGGCATCGCAGGGTCAAGGGCATCCGGCCCGATCGCCGCAGTCTCGACGGCAGCCACCCCGGAAGGCAAGCCGTGCGCGGGCGGACAGGCCTATCATTCGGGCATGGATACCCGCGCCCCCCACGCCGTCCCGTCCGTGCCGCTTGCCCCGTACAGCCGCCGCAGCCAGGAGATCGCCCCGTTCCGGGTGATGGAACTGAGCGCGCGCGCGGCCGAACTCGAACGCGCCGGCTTCGATGTCATCCACATGGAAGTCGGCGAGCCGGACTTCACCACCGCCGCGCCGATCGTCGAGGCCGGCCGTGCCGCGCTGGCCGCCGGCCGCACCCGCTACACCGGTGCG
>DMID01000026.1 GCA_003449195.1 Lysobacteraceae bacterium
GCAGCGAGTTGGAGAACAGATAAGGCCGTGAGCGCTGGCGCAGCAGCTCGACCACGTCCTTCTTCGCGGTGGTGAAGCCGCCCAGCGCGCCGCCCATCGCCTTGCCCAGCGTGCCGGTGAAGATGTCGATGCGGTCCAGCACGCCCTTGACCTCGGCCGAGCCGCGGCCGCTGGCGCCGAGGAAGCCGGTGGCATGGCACTCGTCGATGTGCACCAGTGCGCCGTACTGCCTTGCCAGTGCGGTGATCCGGTCCAGCGGAGCAATGAAGCCGTCCATCGAGAACACGCCGTCGCTGGTGATCAGGATGGTGCCGGCGCCGTCGGCGCGGGCCTGCTTCAGCTGTGCCTCCAGGTCGGCCATGTCGCAGTTGGCGTAACGGTAGCGGCGCGCCTTGCACAGGCGTACGCCGTCGATGATGGAAGCGTGGTTGAGTGCATCGGAGATGATCGCGTCGTTCTCGCCCAGCAGTGGCTCGAACAGGCCGCCGTTGGCGTCGAAGCAAGCGGCGTAGAGGATGGTGTCCTCGGTGCCGAAGAAGCCGGCGATGGTCCGTTCCAGCTGCTTGTGCAGGTCCTGGGTGCCGCAGATGAAGCGCACTGATGCCATGCCGAAGCCGTGCGTGTCCAGCGCCTGCTTGGCGACGGCGATGATGTCCGGGTGATCGGCCAGCCCGAGGTAGTTGTTGGCGCAGAAATTGAGCACCGTGCGGCCGTCGGCCAGTTCGATCTGAGCCGATTGCGGGCCTGTGATGATGCGTTCGGACTTGAACAGGCCCTGGGCGCGGATCGCGTCCAGTTCGTCGGCGTAGCGGCGGGTGGGCGAGGTGTCGGTCATGGCGGCGATGCGGCAAGGAGATGCGGGATTCTAACCGGCTGCATGGCACGGCCTGCGGCCACATGCAGGATTGCCATGAGCAAGGGCGCAGACGTCATTTCCCGACGCGCAGGCGGGCATGCACGATGCCGCCTCGACATGAATGGGGAGAGCTCCGCCTGTGCGGAGACCACAGCCGATGACCGACCGTCTGCGACGACATCCTTTGCCGCCACGCCCTCCACGCAGCTTGCTGGCCGTGGCATGCCTGCTGGCCACGGCGCCGGCATGGGCACAATCGCGCACGCCCACGCTCGAACAATTGCAGCAGCGCCTGGAAACGCTCGAGCGAAGGCTTGGAGGCACGGCGGCGCCGGCAGGCGATGCCTCGGCATCCGATGGTCTGGCCGGCCTGGACCAGCGCCTGCGGGTGATCGAACGGCGGCTGGAAATCCAGGACGAGGAGCGCGCGGCAGCGGCCAAATCCGCGCCGGTGGTGGCGGTCAACGACAAAGGCGCATCGTTCAAGTCGGCCGACGGCGATTACGAAATCCGCCTGCGCGGCCTGTTGCAGGGCGATGCGCGATTCTTCGTCGGCGACGGCAGGCAGCCGCAGAACGATACCTTCCTGCTGCGCACGGCACGGCCGATCATCGAAGGCTCGCTCGGCAAACTGGTCGCGTTCCGCCTGACTCCTGAGTTTGCCGGCGACAGCGCCAGCATCGTCGATGCCTATGTCGACCTGCGCTTCGACCCGGCCTACACCTTGCGTGCCGGCAAGTTCACCTCGCCCGTGGGGCTGGAGCGCCTGCAATCGTCCTCGGCGCTGGCCGGGATCGAGCGTGCGCTGCCCAGCGAACTGGCGCCCAACCGCGACATCGGCGTGCAGTTGCAGGGCAGTCTCGCCGGAGGCAAGGCCAGCTACGCACTGGGCGTGTTCAACGGCGCGGTGGACGGGCGCGATGCGGTCACCAGCAACCCCGACAACGAGCTTGAATACGCCGGGCGCGTGTTTTTCGAGCCGTTCAAGGAGGGTTTCGGCGTGTGGGCCGGGCTGGGCTTCGGCGTGGGCGCCAGCATCGGCGATGCGCGCGGCAGCGGCAACAATTTCCTGCCGCGCTATCGCACGCCGGGCCAGGCCACTTTCTTCAGTTATCGCGGCACGGTGCTGGCCGATGGCCGGCATGCGCGCTGGTCGCCGCAAGCCTATTACTACCGCGATGCTTTCGGCTTGCAGGTCGAATACATCGTGTCACGGCAGAAGGTGGCCACGCCGACGGCGCAGGCCACATTGTCCAACAAGGCATGGCAGGCCACGGCCAGCTACGTGCTGACCGGCGAGGATGCCGGCTATCGCGGCGTGACCCGGCCTTCGCATCCCTTCGTGCCCGGCGGTGAGGGCTGGGGTGCATGGGAGCTGGTGGGGAGGTATGGTGTGCTGGAGGTGGACGACGCGGCCTTCCCGTTGTTTGCCAGTGCCGATGCTTCGGCACGCCGCGCCGCAGCCTGGACGCTGGGCGTCAACTGGTATCTCACCGGCAACCTGAAGCTGGTGCTCGATTACACGCAAGCCCGTTTCGACGGAGGTGCCGCCGCCGGCACAGACCGCGAAAAAGAGAAAACGGTCTTCTCGCGGCTGCAGGTATCCTTCTGACCATGGAGAAAAAGATGAACACGACCTCCGCGTTTCCGCGCGCGCCACGGCGCTGGCTTGTCGCCGCATTGCTGGCCGTGAGCGTGGCCGTCCCGGCCGCCGCACGCGACGTGCAACTGCTCAACGTGTCCTACGACCCCACCCGCGAGCTGTACAAGGATTACAACGCCGCCTTCGCCAGGCACTGGAAAGACGCACACGGCGATACCGTCGCGGTGGAAACCTCGCACGGCGGTTCGGGCAAGCAGGCGCGCTCGGTGATCGACGGCGTCGAGGCCGACGTGGTGACGCTGGCGCTGGCCTACGACGTGGACGCGATCGTGGAGAAGGGCAAGTTGATCAAGCCCGACTGGGAGCAGCGCCTGCCCGACAACAGCGCGCCGTATACCTCGACGATTGTCTTCCTCGTACGCAAGGGCAACCCCAAGGACATCAAGGATTGGCCTGATTTGCTGAAGGCCGGCGTGTCGGTGGTGACGCCCAACCCGAAGACCTCCGGCGGTGCGCGCTGGAACTATCTGGCCGCGTGGGCGTATTTCGACAGGATATTCAAGGGTGACCAGGCCAAGGTCCGGCGCAGCATGAGCGCGCTTTTCCGCAACGTGCCGGTGCTCGACACCGGTGCGCGCGGCGCCACCACCACCTTCGTCCAGCGTGGCATCGGCGACGTGTTGCTGGCGTGGGAGAACGAGGCCTTCCTCGCGCAGGAGGAACTGGGCCCGGACAAGTTCGAGATCGTGGTGCCGAAGTTGTCGATCCTCGCCGAGCCTTCGGTGGCGGTGGTCGACAAGAATGTGGACAAGCACGGCACCCGGGCGGTGGCCGAGGACTACCTGAAGTACCTGTATTCGCCCGAAGGGCAGAAGATTGCCGCCCGGCATTATTACCGGCCGCGCAAGCCCGAGTTCGCCGATCCGGCCGATGTCGCGCGCTTCCCCAAGGTGGAGCTGGTGACCATCAGGCAGGTCTTCGGCTCGTGGAAGAAGGCGCAGGCCGAGCACTTCGCCGACGGCGGCATCTTCGACCAGATCCAGACAGGCAAATAGCCGATGGCGGTACCTGCATTGCCAGGGGTGCGCCCGCGCCGTCGCGTGATCCCCGGGTTCGGCTTGAGCCTGGGGATCACGCTGGCGTGGCTGGGACTGATCGTGCTGATCCCCTTGCTGGGGGTGTTTGCCAAGGCGGGCGGCTTGGGCTGGTCGGGCCTGTGGCATGTGTGGACCGAACCGCGGGTGCTGTCGGCGCTGACGGTGAGTTTCGGCACCGCGCTGGCGGCGGCGGCATTCAACGCGTTGGCGGGCACGTGGGTGGCGTGGGTGTTCGTGCGTTATCCGTTTCCCGGCAAGCGCGTGTTCGACGCGATGATCGATCTGCCGTTCGCCTTGCCCACGGCGGTGGCAGGCATCGCGCTGACCGCGTTGTACGGGCCCAACGGCTGGATCGGCCGCTGGCTGGAGCTGCTGGGGATCAAGGTGGCCTACACGCAACTGGGCATCGTGGTGGCGCTGGTGTTTGTCGGTTTGCCGTTCGTGGTGCGGGTGGTGGAGCCGGTGCTGGCCGAGAGCGAGCGCGAGCTGGAAGAAGCGGCGGCCACGCTCGGCGCCGGCCGCTGGCACACGGTGACGCGGGTGGTGCTGCCGGCCTTGTGGCCGGCGGTGCTGACCGGGTTCGCGCTGGCTTTCGCCCGCGGCGTGGGCGAGTACGGCTCGGTGATCTTCATCGCCGGCAACCTGCCCAATGCCACCGAGATCGCCCCCTTGCTGATCACGATCCGGCTGGAGGAGTTCGATTACGCCGGTGCCACCGCGATTGCCGCGGCGATGCTGCTGCTGTCCTTCGGCGTGTTGCTGTGCGTGAACCTGTGGCAGGGCCGGATGCTGCGGCGTGGCCGGGAGTAGGGCAGGATGAGCCGGAGCATTTCCTCTTCCCTGGCCGTGCCGCTGCGAGAGCCTGCCGTGCCGCTTCTTCGCCGTCCCCGCGATGTCGCTTCCGCCACCACCGAGCCGCGCTGGGCGCGCGCGTTGTTGACCGCCGGCGCGCTGGGCTTCCTGCTGTGTTTCCTGCTGCTGCCGCTGCTGCTGGTGTTCACCGAGGCATTGCGCGGCGGCGTGGCGGTGTTCTGGAAGGCCTTGTCCGACCCGGACGCACTGGCGGCAATCCGATTGAGCCTGCTGGTCACCGCCATCGTGATCCCGTTGAACCTGGTGTTCGGCGTGGCGGCGGCCTGGCTGGTCAGCAAGCACCGGTTCCCCGGCCGGCGCCTGCTGGTGAGCCTGATCGACCTGCCGTTTTCGGTATCGCCGGTGGTGGCCGGCCTGGTGTTCGTGCTGATCTTCGGCCGCCAGGGCTGGGCCTGGCCGCTGGTGGACGAAGGCTGGGCCGTGCATCTGCCGTGGCTGGGCGAGGTGGTGCTGAAACTGCCGAAGATCGTGTTCGCCCTGCCGGGCATCGTGCTGGCCACCACCTTCGTCACGTTCCCCTTCATCGCGCGCGAACTGATGCCCTTGATGGAGCAGCAGGGCAGCGACGAAGAGCTGGCCGCGCTGAGCCTGGGCGCCAGTGGCTGGCAGACCTTCTGGCGGGTGACGCTGCCGAACATCCGCTGGGGCCTGCTGTATGGCGTGCTGCTGTGCGGGGCGCGCTCGATGGGTGAATTCGGCGCGGTGTCGGTAGTGTCCGGGCACATCCGCGGGCGCACCAACACGCTCCCGCTGCACGTGGAGATCCTCTACAACGAATACGCCTACAGTGCCGCGTTCGCCTGCGCGTCGCTGCTTGCGCTCGGCGCCTTGCTGACGCTGGCACTGAAGGCCTGGCTGGAATGGCGCCACGGCGACGCACTCGCCGCCGGGCGCGGGCATTGAGGGAGCGAAGATGGGCATCGACATCCGCAACGTCGGCAAGCGTTTCGACCAGTTCGTGGCGCTGGACGACATCAACCTTTCCATCCACGACGGCGAGCTGGTTGCCCTGCTGGGTCCATCCGGTTCGGGCAAGACCACGCTGTTGCGGGTGATCGCCGGGCTGGAGCAGGCCGATGCCGGCCGCGTGCTGTTCGATGGGGTGGATGCCAGCGGGCTGGACATCCAGTCGCGCCGTGCCGGCTTCGTGTTCCAGCACTACGCCTTGTTCAAGCACATGACGGTGGGCGACAACATCGGTTTCGGCCTGCGCGTGCGCAAGGGGGCCGAACGGCCGCCGGAGACGAAAATCCGCGAGCGTGTGTGCGAACTGCTCGATCTGGTGCAACTGTCCGGGCTCGAACGGCGCTATCCGGCGCAGCTGTCCGGCGGCCAGCGCCAGCGC
>DMID01000212.1 GCA_003449195.1 Lysobacteraceae bacterium
AGGGCGTGGGCCTCGTCGAAGCGGGCGGGGCCCTTGCCGGCCACCTCGATCCGTTCACCCTTGTTGAGCTGTTCGCGCAGCGCGTCCGGTGGCAGGTACAGCGCCTCCGGCGGCAGGCGCGGGTTCTCGATGTCGTGGCGGCGCTGCTCGTAGCGTTCGCGGGTGTTGGCCCAGAACGCATCGGCGGCTTCGGCCACGCCGTCGCAGACCAGCGGCAGCGCGCCTTCGCCCAGATAGTCGAACAGGCTGGCGGTGGCGTCGAAGAACAGTGGCAGGTAGTACTCGATGCCGGCCGGGGCGATGCCGGACTTGAGGTCCTGGTACAGCGCGCTGCGGCGGGTGTCGATGTCCAGGCGCTCGCGCAGCGCGTCCATCGCCTTGTCCAGGCTGGCCTGGTCCGTGGGCACCTCGCGGCCCGGCAGCATGTGCACGGCCGGCAGCTTGTCCAGCGAGCGCTGGTTTTCCGGGTCGAATTCGCGGATCGAGTCGATGTCCTCGTCCAGCAGCTCGATCCGGATCGGCGCGCCGGCGCCCATCGGGTACACGTCGAGCAGGCCGCCGCGCACGGCGAAGTCCCCCGGGTCGAGCACCTGCGGCACGTTGCGGTAGCCGGCCGATTCCAGCCGGCGCTTCTCGGCGTCCATATCCAGGCGCTGGCCGACCTTGAGGTCGAAGCTGCCGCCGATCACGTAGCGCAACGGCGGCAGGCGCTGCATCAGCGTCTGCACCGGCACCACCACCACGCCGCGTTTCAGCGTGGGCAGGGCGTGCAGCGTGGACAGGCGCTGGGAGACGATTTCCGGGTGCGGGCTGAAGCGGTCGTAGGGCAGGGTTTCCCAGTCGGGGAAATTCAGCACCGGCAGCTCGCGCAGGGCCGCCGGGCGGTCGTCGGCGCCGGTCAGGGTCAGCAGGTCGGCCTCGATCTGGCGCGCGCTCTGGTTGTCGCGGGCGATCACCAGCAGCGGCCCGGCATGGGCCTGCGCGGCCCGGGCGATGTGCCAGGACAGGGCCGAAGCGGTGGACGGGGCACGCCAGAAGGCGCGCGACTGGCCTCGCCGCGGCAGCGGCGGAACGGGGGATTTGGGGGCGCTCATCAGACCGCCCATTCTAGTCGAGCGCCGCCTCGGGGTTTGCCGGGGCGGGTGACCGGTGCGAGTGCCGGTGCTTCATGGCGGTCTTGCGGTGTTTGCCGGATGCCGCGCGTGCCATTCGCTCGCAAGGCCTGCGGCGACCTGTCCGCAGCGCATGTCACGCGCCATCGCACGCCGCCGCACTCCATCCGGCCACGCCGCGACAGATCGCGAGCAGGCCGTCAGCGGTCCGAACCGTCCAGGTCCAACATCACCCGGCTCAGGCCCGGCGTGCCTTCCAGCCCGGTCTTGCGGAAACCCAGCGAGCGGGCCAGCTGCAGCATCGGCTCGTTGTCGTCGAGCACGTCGCCATACAGATGATCCAGATACTTGCGCCGGGCCCATTTGACCAGCTTGCGCATCAGGTGCCGGCCGAGCCCCTGGCCGGCGACGAAGCTGCTGATCAGAATGACGAATTCGGCATCGCGGCTGCCCGGCACGATCGAGGCGCGGGCCACGCCGCCGATCAGCGCTTCGCCCGGCGGCAGCGGTTCGGCCGCCACCAGCACGATCTCGCTCTTGGGGTTCGGGTGGGTGAGCCGGTACCCCATTTCCGCGCTCAGCTCGGCCGTCGCGTGCAGGAAACGCTGGCGGATCTCGTCCGGGCCGAGCAGCGGGAACGCGCCCTGCAGCGGCGCGGCGTCTTCGGGCCGGATCGGACGGGTGAGCATTTCGCGGCCATTGCGCAGGGTGAAGTGCTCGTGCCAGGGCGGTAGGCGGTTGCGTGCGGTCATGGCGCGGATGATCCCACTTTTCGGCCGACTGCAGCATGCTCGGCGCCGGTAAGGGGCCGGGGTTGCTAGACTCGCTCGGTCCCCATTCATCCAAGGCGTCCGCATGTCTGGCCACGGCGATTCGACCCGCGCCATCTTCTTTGCCCTCGGCGCCAATTTCGCCATTGCCGTTGCCAAGGGCGTGGCGGCCTTCGTCACCGGCTCCGGGGCGATGCTGGCCGAAACCGTGCATTCCTTCGCCGATTGCGGCAACCAGCTGCTGTTGCTGCTGGGAGTCAAGCGCGGCCAGCGGGCGCCCACGCCGGAGCACCCGTTGGGCTTCGGCCGCGAGATCTATTTCTGGTCCTTCCTCGTGGCGGTGATGCTGTTCAGCATCGGCGGCATGTTTTCGATCTACGAGGGCGTGCACAAGCTGCAGCATCCCGAGCCGCTGGAATCCTGGGGCTGGGCGGCCGGCGTGCTGGCGTTCGCGATCATCGCCGAGGGCACCTCGATGCATGCCTGTCTGGGCGAGGTGAAGAAGGCGCGCGGCGAACGTTCGCTCTGGCAGTGGTTCCGGCAGAGCCGGCAGGCCGAGCTGGTGGTGATCTTCGGCGAGGATCTGGCCGCGCTGCTCGGCCTGACCTTCGCGCTGGCGGCGGTGCTGCTGTCGGTGGCCACCGGCAACCCGGTGTGGGATGCCATCGGCACCGTGGCCATCGGCGTGCTGCTGGTGGTGATCGCGGTGCTGGTGGCGATCGAGGTCAAGGGCATGCTGGTCGGGCAGAGCGTGGACCCGGCGCTGGAGCGGCAATTGCGGGAGTTCTTCGAGGCCCGCCCGGAAATCGAGCGGGTAGTGCACCTGATCCCGATGCAGCTGGGCAGCGATGTGCTGGTGTCGGTGCAGGCCACGATGACCGAGCCTTCAGACGCGCAGGCCTTGCTGCGCGACATCACCCGCGTGGAGCGTGCGCTGAAGGAAGCCTTCCCGGTGGTGCGCTGGAGTTTCTTCGAGCCCGAAGCCGCCGACGCGCCGAAGGCGGCGCTGGTTTGATGTGGTCCCGACTCAGGCCTGTTCGCGCTTGAGCCATTCCAGACGGGTCGAGGCGCCGGTTTCGCCCAAGGCCTTCTGCAGCACCGGCAAGGCCGGGGCGAGGGTCTGGTCGAACTGCCACGGTGGATTGAGGATCAACATGCCGCTGCCGTTCAGGCGCAGCGGCGAGTCGTCCGGACGGACCAGCAGCTCGGCCACCAGCGCCGAGCGCGCCGGCAGCGCGGCGGCCTTGCGGAAAAACGGCAGCAGGGTGCGCCGCTGCTTGATGGGGTACCACACCGCGCAGATCGCCTGTGGCCAGCGTTGCAGGGTTTCGCGCAGGGCCTCGACGATGTGCGGGTATTCGGCATCCTGTGCCTCGTAGGGCGGGTCGATCAGCACGATGCCGCGGCCGATCTTGCTGCCGCCGGGCTTGGGCGGCAGCAGGGCGCGGATGGCGGCATAGCCATCACCGGCCTGCACCTGCACGCGGCGGTCGTGGGCAAACAGGTCTTTCAGCGCTGCGGCTTCTTCCGGCTGCAGCTCGCAGGCGGCCAGCCGGTCCTGCGCGCGCATCGCCTGCGCCACCAGCAAGGGCGAGCCGGGATAGGTGATCAGGCTGCCGACGGGGTTGTCGGCCTGCACGGCATGCAGGTAGCGCTCGATCACGGGCGGCAGGCCGGTGTGGCCCAGCAGCCTGAGCACGCCGTCTTCGGCCTCGGCGGTCTTGCGGCCTTCTTCCCCGGCCAGCAGGTAGCGGCCGCGCCCGGCGTGGGTGTCGAGCACGAAGAACGGCGTGTCCTTGCGCGTCAGCGCATCGATCAGGGCGAGCACGGCGACGTGCTTGAGCACATCGGCATGGTTGCCGGCATGGAAGGCGTGGCGGTAGTTCATCGGCACAGTGTAAGGCCGGGCATCGCTGGCGGCAGGCACGAGGTAGGGGGGCGGCGCCGGCCTGCGTTACGGGATGAAGACGGGGCGTGTCGGCGGCCGGGAAATCTGCGGGGCCGGTGCGGACCGATGCATTGGCCGCTCACGGAACGGGCGGCTCTGGACGGGAGGTGTCACGGACGACTGCGGTAGAGTTCAGGGATGAACTCGCCGCATTCCATCCTCGTGCTGCGCGGTGCCGCCGTGACGCCGTATCTGGACGATGTCGCCGGCCTGCGCATCGCCGTGTTTGCCGACTGGCCCTATCTGTATCGAGGCGATCCCGGCTACGAGCGCGACTATCTGGCGGCCTATGCCGCCTCGCCGGACAGCGTGTTCGTGCTCGCGCTGGAGGGCAGTCGCGTGGTCGGTGCCTCCACCGGCCTGCCGCTGGCCGACGATGCGCCCGCGTTCTCCGAACCGTTCCGCGCAGCCGGCATCGCGCCGGAACAGGTGTTCTATTTCGGCGAGTCGGTGCTGTTGCCTGCATGGCGCGGGCGCGGCATCGGCCATGCCTTCTTCGATGCCCGCGAAGCGCATGCGCGTGCGTCCGGCCGTTTCCGCTGGACGGCGTTCTGTTCGGTCGATCGGGCCGACGACGACCCGCGCCGGCCGCCGGATCACCGCCCCAACGATGCCTTCTGGCACAAGCGCGGCTATGCGCGCCGGCCGGGCATGACGATGTGGCTGGACTGGAACGAAGCCGGCAACGGCCAAGTGAAGCATCCGCTCACCTTCTGGCTGCGCGATTGGGAGGGCGTGGCATGAAGGTGGCCGTGGCCAAATACCTGATCGGTGCACCGCGTGATTTTGCCGCCTTCGCCGAAAAGCAGGCCGCCGTGCTCGGGCAAGCGGCCGCGGCCGGCGCGCGGCTGGCGGTGCTGCCCGAATACCTGTCGCTGGAACTGGCCGCCACGTTCCCGCCGGAGGTGCAAGGCGATCTGCATGCCTCGTTTGCCGCCATCCAGCGGCATCGCGCGGACTGGCTGGTCTTGTTCGCGCGGTTGGCGCGGGCGCTGGACATGCACGTCGTGGCCGGCAGCTTCCTGCTCGACGTGGGCGAGGGCCGATACCGCAACCGCTCTGACTGGTTCGCGCCCGATGGCGGCCACGGCTGGCAGGACAAGCTGCAGCTGACCGGTTACGAGAAACGGCTGCGTTGCATCGACGGCGGCGAGGCGCTGAAGGTATTCGAGGCCGACGGCGTGCGCACCGGCATTGCCATTTGCTACGACAGCGAATTCCCGCTGCCGGTGCGCGCCCAGTGCGAAGCCGGCGCGCAACTGCTCGTGGTGCCCAGCTGCACCGATACCGCTGCCGGCGCCACCCGCGTGCAGGTGGGGTGCCTGGCGCGCGCGCTGGAGAACCGC
>DMID01000267.1 GCA_003449195.1 Lysobacteraceae bacterium
GCGAAACCTAATCACGGTTTTTCGCACTGTCAACCGCATGCAAGAAAAACTTTCGTCGACACCGATGCCGCATTGCCACCGCCCGCATCCGCACGTGGCGCGGTATGCCAGCCGCAGCATCGATTTCGCACACGCCCGCAGATTTCGGAAAAACGAAACATGCGTTTTTCCGGCGGATTCACGCACTTTTTTCAACTGCGCATCCAGATGGCGACAACCACACGTTGTCGTGTCGCCATCGCCGAGCCGATGGCGACACGACCATCATCCCATTCGGTTTTTCTTCATCCTCGCCGGCCTCGCACCGCACTTTGCACGATGCGATTTCATCCAAGTGCGCAAACCCCGACGACGATGCAGTCGCGTAGAACGATCTTGCATGCCCGTATCCGACACCCGGGATCACGCCGCAAGGCCGCGTCACCCGCACAAAAAAAACCGGCCGCTCGATGACGGCCGGTCATGGTCCTGCATCTGCAAAGATGCCAACGTGCTTAGTGGTCTTCGTTCTCGAGCAGCTCGGCGTAATCGTCCGGCCCGAGCAATTCGTTGAGCTGCTCCGGCTCGGACAACTCGACGACGAACAGCCAACCTTCACCGTAGGCATCCTCGTTGATGGTCTCCGGCTTGTCGGCCAGCGCCGAGTTGACCTCGACCACCTTGCCGCTGACCGGGCTGTACACATCCGACGCAGCCTTCACGGATTCGACCACGGCAGCCGCATTGCCGGCCTCGACGCTGTCGCCGACGTTGGGAAGTTCGACATAGACCAGGTCGCCCAGCGATGCCTGGGCGTGATCGGAAATGCCGACGGTGGCCCGGCCGTTGCCTTCGGCACGCACCCACTCGTGGGACTTGAGGAATTTGAGGTCGCCGGGAATCTCGCTCATGGGCTGCTCCGCTGGTTTCTTGTGTTCGGGGACGGGCGGCTAGTTTAGCCAAGCCGCCGCCCCGCGCGCAGCCCGCTCAGGCGGCTTGCACTTTCAGCTGCATGCCGTCCACGGCTACCACGCGCACCGGCGTGCCCACCGGCAGGGCGGGGCCCTCCACGGTCCAGAACGCATCGGCGATCTGCACGCGGCCACGCCCGGCGACGATGGCCTGCTCGAGCGGCATCACTTGTCCGACCAACTGGTCGGCGCGCCGGTTGAGCAGCGGCTGATCGCTCCTGGGCGCGCGGCGGCGGAACCACCTGAGATAGATGCCGACCGAAATCAGCGCGAACAACGAGAACAGTACCGCCTGCCAAGGCCAGTCGATGCCGGGCAACAGCAGGACGACCACCGCCATGCCGGCGGCGGCAAAACCGAACCACAGCATGAAGGCGCCTGGCGCCATCGCTTCGGCCGCAAACAGCAACAGAGCGGCCGCAGCCCATATCGCGAACTTGACGCCCATGGCTCAGCTCCCGATGCGCGGCGGCCGGGACGAAGCCTGCTTGTCGAAGGCATCCTTGGCCAATTCGGCAATGCCGGCCAGCGAGCCGATCACGCCCGAGGCTTCCATCGGCATCAGCACCAGCTTCTGGTTCGGCGCCGTGGCCAGCTCCTTGAATGCCTCGACGTATTTCTGCGCGATGAAGTAGTTGATCGCCTGCACGTCGCCCTGCGCGATTGCCTGCGACACCAGCGTGGTGGCCTTGGCTTCGGCCTCGGCCAGGCGCTCGCGGGCTTCTGCCTCGCGGTAGGCGGCTTCGCGCTTGCCTTCCGCCTCCAGGATTGCGCTCTGTTTCTCGCCTTCGGCCCGCAGGATTTCCGATTGGCGCGAACCTTCGGCCTCCAGGATCGAAGCACGCTTGTCGCGCTCGGCCTTCATCTGCCGCGCCATCGCGTCCACCAGGTCGCGCGGCGGCTGGATGTCCTTGATCTCGATGCGATTGACCTTCACGCCCCACGGACTGGTGGCGTGATCGACCACGCCGAGCAGGCGTGCGTTGATGGTCTCGCGCTGACTCAGCGACTCGTCCAGGTCCATCGAGCCGATCACGGTGCGGATGTTGGTCTGTACCAGCGCAATCATCGCCTGGTCGAGGTTGGCCACCTCGTAGGCCGCCTTGGCTGCATCCAGCACCTGGAAGAACACCACGCCGTCCACCTTCACCACGGCGTTGTCCTTGGTGATGACGTCCTGCGAAGGGACGTCGAATACCTGCTCCATCATGTTCACCCGGCGCCCCACGCTCTGCATGTAAGGCACGAGGAAATGCAGGCCGGGCGACAAGGTATGGGTGTAACGGCCGAAATGCTCGACGGTGTACTCGAAGCCCTGCGGCACCACCCGCACGCCCTTGAAAAAAGTGACCACGATGAACACCGCGATCGCCAGCACGACGAAGGTCGTCAATCCCATGTCCCACTCCCCTTCCAATGTGAAGATTCGAGTATAGACGGGGGCTCGTCCATGCATTGTGGAACTACCCTGCAACCGACGCGCGTCCCGCATCCACGCAAGCTGCGCGCCGACATCACGCCGGCATGTGCGACGGAAATCCTCCGAGTGCGGGCAGATGGTTCGGCCCGACATTCTCGATGCACGCGATGCGGCGTACGCGATCGATGCCAGGCAACGACAGCGACGTCGCACTGGCGGCCATGCAGACGCGCGCTCCCTCGCGGAGGGCATGCAGACGCACGGCGGACAGCTGCCAGGCACCACCGCGCAAGGTGCCTGCAAGGCGTTGCCACAAGCGGTCGGCAATCCCCGAGCGTGGCTCGCTGTCGCAACATCCGGGCAAGCGCGATTGCAGCCGGTCCCACGCGAGAAAGTCGCTGTCGGGCAACAGATACAGGCGCCAGCAGCACCCGCCGGCGGCATCGAAGAAATGCAGGGACTCGATCACGTCTTCGCTGTCCATCCGCACCCGTGATTCGGTGTGAACGGCCCGGCTCCAGCCGACCAGCTCATTGCCGTGTCCCGGCCGGTGCATGCACAGCACCGGCCCCAGTGCGGCCAAGGCGGATGCGGCGGGCATCACCGTCCGCCGCGATACCCCCGGATTGTCCATGCCGCCATGCGGCATGCCTGCCACGATCGCCATAGGCCACCTCCGTATTTGCCATGCCACCCGGCCAGACACCGGAAGCACCATCGCGCCCTGCGCGCGCACCCAGCGGGCAAACCGTCAACGGACGAGCCGCCTTGCCGATCAGCCGCGTTGCCAGACGCAGCACACAGCAGGCTGCGCCCGAGCGCCCGTTGCCGCAGCCTTACTTGGTGAGAATCAGTTTGTCGTTGCTGGTATGGCGCAAACGGTAGACCCGATCACCATGCCGGATCAGGATTTCGCGGCGCCCCTTCAGCAAGGCATCACTGTCCACCGCCTCGTCGGAGGCAACCGAATCACGACGCAAGCTCAGGCGTTCGCGCAACAGGGCGGGTTCGGAAAAAGCGAGCGAGAGACCATGGGCACTCATCAGTTGAATCCTGCAGTGAAGACGCAATTGATGTTAATGATTCTCATTTGATAGTCAACACCTTTCGCGTCATTCACTCCCGGCCTGCAGCCATTTCCACCCTGTCCCACGCATCGGCACCCACGCTGTCGACCACAGCCAGCGCCTGAAGGTTCTGCTCGAGCTGTCCGACATGGCTGGCGCCCAGGATGACGCTGGACACACGCGGATTGCGCAAGCACCACGCAATGGCCAATGCGGCAGGCGACAGGCCGATATCCCTGGCGATTGCGGTAAACCGCCGCGCCCGCTCGATGCGCTGCTGTTGCGGGTCCAGCACGAGTTCCTTGAGCCAGCCCATTTCCGGCAGGCCCAGACGGCCATCGCCGACAATGCCGTCGTCGTACTTGCCGGTAAGCAGACCCGACGCCAGCGGCGACCATGTGGTCATGCCCATGCCGAATTCGTCGCACAACGGCGCGTACTCGCGTTCGACGCGTTCGCGATGGAACAGGTTGTACTGCGGCTGCTCCATCGTCGGCGCCTGCATGCCGCGCGCGGCCGCGATGCCGTGCGCCTCGCGAATCTGTTCGGCCGACCACTCCGATGTCCCCCAGTACAGCACCTTGCCTTGCCGCACCAGCATGTCCATCGCCGCGACGGTCTCGGCGACAGGCGTGTGCGGATCGGGGCGGTGGCAGAAATAGAGGTCGAGATGTTCCACCCGCAGCCGACGCAATGCGGCATGGCAGGCCTCGACGACATGCTTGCGCGACAGTCCGCACTGGGTTGGCAAAGGATTGTCGACGCTGCCGAAAAACACCTTGCTGGACACGCAGTAGCCGTCGCGCGGCAGGCGCAGGTCGGCGATCACGTCGCCCATCACCTGTTCGGCACGTCCGCCTGCGTAGGCCTCCGCGTTGTCGAAGAAATTGATGCCATGGTCCCAGGCCCGTGCGATCAGGTTGCGGGCCTCGCCGCGGCCGATCTGGGCACCGAAAGTGACCCAAGCGCCGAACGACAGGGCGGACAGCTGCAGGCCGGACGAGCCCAGGTGGCGGTATTGCATGGCGGTTTCTCCCGGCGGGCCGAACCCGCGCAAATGAGAACAGTCTAGCCGGCGGCCGACGGGCCTCCGTAAAATGCGCGCACTCACCTTCCTCCGGGGAGTAGCCCATCCGCCGCGCGCGGGGCTTCGCGTCAACACACTCGGCATGACCGCCGTGGCGCGAGGGACGAATGTCGGGCAAGACCGCAGGCAGGCATCGCGCATGACCGGATCGGGCGGCGCGGTGTTTGCCTTCGCGTCCATGCGAATGCCCGGTCCCGGAGTTTTCGATGCAGACCTTCCTGATTTCCGCCGGCACCGTCACCCTGGGTGAAATCGGCGACAAGACCCAGTTGCTGGCCTTGTTGCTGGCCGCACGCTTCCGCAAACCCTGGCCGATCGCGCTGGGCATCCTCGTCGCCACGCTGGTGAACCATGCGGCTTCTGCCTGGCTGGGCATGGAGATCTCGCACTTCCTGTCGCCGGACGTCCTGCGCTGGGTGGTGGCCGTCAGCTTCATCGCGGTGGCCTTGTGGACGCTCAAGCCCGACAAGCTGGACGAAGGCGACGAGAAACTGCCGGCCTATGGTGCGTTCGTGGCCACCACCATTGCCTTCTTCCTGGCCGAAATCGGCGACAAGACCCAGATCGCCACCGCCCTGCTCGGCGCCAAATATTCGCCCTTGTGGCAGGTGGTGGCCGGCACCACCGCCGGCATGCTGATCGCGGACTTGCCGGTGATCTGGCTGGGCAGCCGCTTCGCCGGCCGCCTGAACCTGCAATACGCGCGTTTTGCGGCCGCAGCCGTGTTTCTCGTGCTGGGCTTGTGGGCCGCCATCCGCGGAATGGGTTGAGCCTTTGCCAGATGGCCGTCGGCACCCCCAAACCTGCTAGGCTTTCGCCCTTCGTGGCTGCTACGACGGGAATGCAACGATGATCGAAGGTTTGGGGCGCGTCGGCTTCGGCCTGTTCGGGCTGGCGGTGCTGATCGGCATCGCCTGGCTGTTTTCCAACAACCGCCGGGCGGTGGATTGGAAGCTGGTGGGCACCGGCGTGAGCCTGCAGATCGGTTTCGCCGCGCTGGTGCTGCTGGTCCCGGGCGGGCGCGACGTGTTCGACTGGCTGGGCCAACTCTTCGTCAAGGTGCTCAGCTTCGTCAACGAAGGCTCCACCTTCGTGTTCGGCAGCTTGATGGACGTGAAGAACAACGGCTTCATCTTCGCCTTCCAGGTGCTGCCCACCATCATCTTCTTCTCGGCGCTGATGGGCATCCTGTACCACCTCGGCGTGATGCAGCTGGTGGTGCGGGCGATGGCCTGGGCGATCACCAAGGTGATGAAGGTGTCCGGCGCGGAAACCACCAGCGTCTGCGCCAGCGTGTTCATCGGCCAGACCGAGGCGCCGCTGACGGTGCGCCCGTACATTCCCAAGATGACCCAGTCCGAGCTGCTGACGATGATGATCGGCGGCATGGCCCACATCGCCGGCGGCGTGCTGGCCGCCTACGTGGGCATGCTCGGCGGCAGCGACCCGGTGCAGCAGGCGTTCTACGCCAAGCACCTGCTGGCCGCCTCGATCATGGCCGCACCGGCGACGCTGGTGGTGGCCAAGCTGCTGGTGCCCGAGACCGGTACCCCGCTGACCCGCGGCACGGTCAAGATGGAAGTGGAGAAGACCACCAGCAACGTGATCGACGCGGCCGCCGCCGGTGCCGGCGACGGCCTGCGCCTGGCGCTGAACATCGGCGCGATGCTGCTGGCTTTCATCGCCCTGATCGCGCTGATCAACGCGCCGCTGACCTGGTTCGGCGACGCCACCGGCCTGGCCGCGCTGCTCGGCAAGCCGACCAATCTGTCCACCATCTTCGGCTACCTGCTCGCACCGGTGGCCTGGGTGATCGGCACGCCGTGGGCCGATGCCACCACGGTCGGCTCGCTGATCGGGCAGAAGGTGGTGATCAACGAATTCGTCGCCTACTCCGAGCTTTCGCAGATCCTCAACGGACAATTGCCGGGCGTGAGCCTGAGCAAGGAAGGCGCGCTGGTGGCCACCTACGCGCTGTGCGGCTTTGCCAACTTCAGTTCGATCGCCATCCAGCTCGGCGGCATCGGCGGGCTGGCTCCGGACCGCCGCCACGACCTGGCCCGGTTCGGCCTGCGCGCGGTGCTGGGCGGTTCGATCGCCACTTTCATGACCGCCACCATCGCAGGCGTGCTCAGCCATTTCGGCTGAGCCACGCCGCACGCATCACCAGCAAGAGAGCACCACCATGAATTCGGTCACCGTCGTCGGTTCCTTCAACGTCGACCACGTCTGGCGCTGCGAGGCCCTGCCCGCCGCCGGCGCCACCATCGCCGGCACGTATTCCACCGGCCCCGGCGGCAAGGGTTTCAACCAGGCCGTCGCTGCCGTGCGGGCGGGCGCCCCTACCCGCTTCGTCTGCGCACTCG
>DMID01000218.1:0-8828 GCA_003449195.1 Lysobacteraceae bacterium
TGGCCGGGTCAGCGGACGGGCTTGGGCACGGCCAGCGCGCGCTCGATGGCGGCAGTCAGCGCGGGGTCGTCCGGGGTGATCTTGCTGGGGAAATTCGCCACCACCTTGCCGTCGCGCCCGATCAGGTACTTGTGGAAGTTCCAGCCCGGCGCGGTACCGGTGGCCGCGGTGAGCGCCTTGTACAAAGGGGTTGTCTCGTCGCCGATCACGTGCACCTTCTCGAACATCGGGAATTTCACCCCGTAAGTGAGCGTGCAGAATTCCTGGATCTGCTTCTCGCTGCCCGGTTCCTGCCCCTTGAAATCGTTGGACGGGAAACCGAGCACGGCAAAACCCTTGCCGGCGTATTTCCTGTGCAGGGCTTCCAGCCCTTCGTACTGCGGCGTGAAACCGCATTTGCTGGCCGTGTTGACCACCAGCAGCACGTCGCCTCCGTAGGTCTTCTGCAGGTTCACCGGCGTCTTCCCCGCCAGCGGGCGGTACGACAAATCGAGCAGGCCGGCGGCCGACGCCGCTCCCGCCGACATCAGCAAGACCAAGGCCAGCCAAGGTGCGCGGCGCAGACGCGCAGGGCCGACATTTTCGCCATCGCGGGACGGCACTTCCGGAATCGGATGCATCGGGCACTTCCTCGGGCATGTGAACGTGCGGCGACTATGCCACCCGTCATGCTCGAACGTGTTGACGCCTCGAGTTTTAGTGTTATAGTTATCTACAACACCAGCCAATCAGCGCAGGACACCATGAACCGATCGCTGCCACGCACCTTGCTCCGTCCCCTCCCCCTCGGAGCCGCGTTGCTGATGCTCGGTAGTGGTGCGGCCCTGCTGGCCGGTGCGGGACGGGCAAGCGACACCTCCGCCGACCGGAGCGATGCGCGTGCCGAGGCCCAGGTCGTGGAGGACGCCGTGCGGCGCCCGGCACGCCTGGTCCGCACCACGTTGTCGATGCCCTATTTCTCCTTCGCGCAATCCCTGCGTCCGCGAGGTCGATTCCCCCAATGAGCGATATCCAGTGGAGCGATGGCTCCCCCATCTACCGCCAGCTGAAGGATCGCGTGATCGCGATGATGCTGGACGGGATCATCAAGCCCGGCGATGCCCTGCCCTCGGTACGGCAGGTGGCCGCCGAATACCAACTCAACCCGATCACCGTGTCCCGCGCCTACCAGGAACTTGCCGACGAAAACCTCGTCGAGAAGCGCCGCGGCCTCGGCATGTTCATGACCGAGGAAGCCGCGCAGAAACTCCGCGGCAACGAACGCGAACGTTTCCTGCGCGACGAATGGCCGGCCGTGCACGAACGCATCCAGCGGCTCGGGCTGTCCCTGCAGGACCTTCTTGCATCCAACGGAACCACCACGCCATGAATGCCACCCATCAGGATGATGTCGTCCACGACCAGACCGTCGTGTCCGCCCGCGGCCTGCGCAAGGCCTACAAGCAGAAGCTGGCGCTCGACGGCACCAGCTTCGAGATCGGCGCCGGCCGCATCGTCGGCCTGATCGGCCCCAACGGTGCCGGCAAGACCACCGCACTGAAGGCCATTCTCGGCCTGACCCAGTTCGAAGGCGAGCTGAAGGTGCTGGGCATGGACCCGCGCCGCCAGCGCGACGAACTGATGCGCGAGGTCTGCTTCATCGCCGACGTGGCCGTGCTGCCGCGCTGGATCAGGGTGAAGGAAGCCGTGGATTTCGTCGCCGGCGTGCATCCGCGCTTCGACCGCGCCAAGTGCGAGCGCTTCCTCGCCAGTACCCAGCTCAAGCCCGGGCTGCGCGTGCGCGAGATGTCCAAGGGCATGATCGTGCAGCTGCATCTGGCGCTGGTGATGGCCATCGACGCCCGCCTGCTGGTGCTGGACGAGCCCACGCTGGGCCTGGACATCCTGTACCGCAAGGAGTTCTACCAGCGCCTGCTGGAAGACTATTTCGACGAGCAGAAGACCATCCTGGTCACCACCCACCAGGTCGAAGAGATCGAGCACATCCTCACCGACGTGCTGTTCATCCGCGACGGCAGGATCGTGCTGTCCTCCGACATGGAAAGCGTCGCCGGGCGCTACACCGAGCTGCTGGTCAATGCCGAACAGCTCGAAGCCGCCCGCGCCCTCGGCCCGATCGACCAGCGCGCCCTGCCCTTCGGCAAGACCGTGATGCTGTTCGACGGCGTGGCCCGGGACACGCTTGCCGCCCTCGGCGAAACCCGCAATCCCGGCCTGGCCGACCTGTTCGTCGCCATCATGAAGGGGACCTACGCATGAACGCTGTCACCTCCCGCCCCGCAGCCAAATCCTTCCCGTGGCTGCTCAAGCGCGAATTCTGGGAAAACCGCGGCGGCTTCCTGTGGGCGCCGGTCATCGCCGGCGGCATTGTCGCCTCCCTCTACACGCTGCTGGCCGTGATCGGCAGCATTGCCGGGCGCAACAAATTCAACGGCGACAGCATGATCATCAGCGGCAGCAGCGCCGAGGTGCGCACCGCCATCGGCGCCTTCGGCGATGGCGTGCTGCTGGTCGGCATCGGCCTGACCTGCGTGATCCTGGCCTTCGTGGTGTTCTTTTACGCGCTCGGCAGCCTGTATGACGACCGTCGCGACCGCAGCGTGCTGTTCTGGAAATCCCTGCCGGTTTCCGACCGCGACACCGTGTTGTCCAAGCTGGTCTGGGCGCTGCTGCTCGCCCCGCTGGTGGCCGTGGCCGTGGGCATCGCGCTCGGTCTGGTGCTGTGGGTGGTATCGGCGCTGACCTTCACCGTCAACGGCATTTCGGCCAGCACCGCGGTGTTCACCCATTCCCATCCGCTGCGCGTGATCGGCAGCGTGCTGTTCTCGCTGCCGGTGTACGTGTTGTGGGCGCTGCCGACCGCCGGCTGGCTGATGTTCTGCTCGGCATGGGCCCGCTCCAAGCCCTTCCTGTGGGCCGTGCTGCTGCCGATCCTGGCCTGCGTGATCATCAGCATGATGGGCATCTTGCCCGGCATCGCGATGCCCTACGACAAGCTCTGGTACGTGGTGGCCTATCGCGGCCTGCTCAGCGCGGTCCCCGGTGCGTGGCTGCCGGTGACCGGCCAGTCGATGATTTCCGACATGGACCGTCCGGAGCAGCTCTTCGCCAACATGGATCTGTTCAGCAACTGGAAGGCATTCACGCTGCCGGACCTGTGGATCGGCGCCGTGGTGGGCATCGCCTTCATCGCCGCCGCCATCTGGATGCGCCGCTCGCGCGAACTGGCCGACTGACGGCCCGCCCTTCCGAGGACATGCACATGAAGCACGCATCGCTTGCACTGGCGCTGGCCCTGTTGTCCTTGCCGGCCGCGGCTTTCGCCGGCCCGCCGGCAGCAGACCGCACGGACCCGAGCGTGAACGAGGACATCCGCCAGGGCATGGCCGAGGCCCGCGCCGAGATCGCTGCCGAGCTGGCCAGGGCACGCCGCGACCTTGACACCAAAAATCTCGACATCGGCAACGGCCTGCATTTCGGCCGGCACCACGACGACAAGGCGGCAGCCTCGCCGAACGACAAGCCCAGGGCCGAGATCACGCCCAAGGGCGACTTCCTGATCGACGACAAGGCCGTGGCCATCGATGCCGGCCAGCGGGCGCAACTGCTGGCCTACCGCACACTGGTGATCGGCATTGCCAAGGAGGGCATCGACATCGGCGAACGCAGTGCGCTGGCCGCGGTCGATCAGGTGGATCGCGGCCTGTTCGGGCTGATGCTCGGTGCACTGACCGGCAGCACCGAGCGCAAGCTCGAGCGGCAGGTGAAAACCGCCATCAAGCCTGCGGTGGAACAGCTGTGCCGGCGCCTGCCTGCGGTCCTGTCCTCGCAACGGCAATTGGCGGCCAGCCTGCCGGCCTTCGCGCCCTATGCCGAACTCGGCCCGGACGACATCGGCGACTGCGAGCGCAGCGTGCGCGAATCGTTCGCGATGCGCTGAACGGCCTTGCCGAACCGTCCGCTTGCCGGACTGCCTCATGCCCCAACACCCTGCCGGCCCGGCCGGCCTTTCGAGAGGTTCACCATGCACAAGCTCCGCAAGCGATCGCTCCTGCTGCTGGCCATCGCGGCCGCCCTCCCCGTCGCTGCCATGGCCGCGCCGGAGTGCAAGCATTCCGAACCGCGCCAGCTGGCCTTCAACACGGCCGGAGTGAAGGCCGTCACCTTCGACGTCCGTCAGAACACCCTCAAGCTGGTCGGCGTTGCCGGCAGCGCCGGTTCGCTCAAGGGCCGTGCGTGCGCCAGCGCGCCCGAATTGCTCAAGCAGCTGGAAATCAGCCAGGAGCGCAGCGGCGACACTCTGATCGTGCATCTGCGCAACACGCAGGACATCAAGTTCAGCCTGTTCGGCACCGGCAGCCGGTATGCGTATCTGGACCTGGCCGGCAGCGTGCCGGCCGGCATCCCCGTGCGGGTGGACGTGGGCTCGGGCGATCTCGATGCCACCGGCCTGGCCGCGCTCGATGCCCGCGTGGGCTCCGGCGATGTCGCCGCCCGCAGGATCGCCGGCGCGGTCAGCGCGACGGTCGGCTCGGGCGACGTGGCATTGTCCGACGTCGGCAGCCTCAACCTGCCCTCGCTCGGTTCCGGCGACCTCAAGGCCCAAAACATCCGTGGCGGCGCCGTCATCGGCAGCATCGGTTCGGGCGATGTCGACCTGCGCGGCATCGGTGGCGCGGTGAAGGTCGGCTCGATCGGCTCGGGCGACCTGGACATCGACGGCGCCCGCGGCGGCGTGTCCATCGGCAGCGTGGGCTCGGGCGATGCCACGGTGCGCAACACCATCGGCAACGTCAGCGTGGCCTCGCTCAGCTCCGGCGACATCGATGTGGCCGGCGTGAAAGGCAACCTGAGCGTCGGTTCGCGCGGCAGCGGCAACATCGACCATTCCGGCGTGACCGGCAGCGTCACCGTGCCGCGCCGCTGACCCACCCCGTTTCGGAGACCATTGCCATGAAGTCATCGCGCCCGCTGTTGCCGGCCCTGGCCTGTGCCATCGCCTTGTCCGCCTGCCAACCGACCGGCAGCATCGCCACCACCGCGCTCGAACAAGCCAAGCAAGGCATCGAACAGGCCAATCAGGGAATGGCCGAAGCGCAGAAGGAAATCGACGAGGCCCGCAACAAGCTGGCCACCGAAAACCTGAGCCTCGACCACGGGCACAAGGGCAACGGCAGCTTGCCAAAAGGCGAGATCACCCCGTCCGGCGAACTGCTCATCGACGGCAAGGCCGTGCCCACCACGCCGCAACAAAAACAGCTGGTGCTGGCCTATCGCGGCCAGTTGCTCGGCGTGGCCGGCGACGGCATGGCCATCGGCATCGAAGGTGCCAAGCTCGGCATGAATGCGGCCAGCAGCGCACTCGGCAGCCTGCTGGGCGGCAAGTCGGGCGAAGACATCGGCAAGGAGGCCGAACGGGTGGCCCGGGAAACCATCAAGCCGCAGGTCGAAAAGCTGTGCGCGCGCCTGCCGGAACTGCTGAAATCGCAGCAGGCGCTGGCGGCGGCCCTGCCCGCCTTCCAGCCTTATGCAGGCATGACCCAGTCCGACGTGGACGGCTGCATGGACAAGCGCGATTTCGATTTCTGAATCGCCCCAAGCCTCTCCGGCAGGTGCCGGAGAGGCAAGCCGCGGATGGCCGCTCAGCCGCCGCCCGTGCCGTGGATGCCGCCCTTGGCGAGCGCAGCCGGGTCCAGCAGCGGCTTGAGTTCGTCCGCGCTCATGCCGGTGACCTCGATGGCCACGTCCAGCACCGGCCGGCCTTCCTTGTAAGCGCGCTTGGCGATCGCCGCGCCCTTTTCGTAGCCGATCACCGGGTTCAGCGCGGTCACCAGGATCGGGTTGCGGTCCAGTGCGGCACGCACGTGGTCCTCGCGCACCCTCAACCCGGCGATGGCGGTATCGGCCAGCAGGCGCGACACGTTGGACAGCAGCTGGATCGACTCCAGCAGATCCGCCGCGATCAGCGGCAGGGTCACGTTGAGCTGGAAATTGCCAGCCTGCCCGGCCACGGTAATGGCCGTGTGATGACCGATCACCTGCGCGCACACCATCACGGTGGCCTCCGGGATGACCGGGTTGACCTTGCCCGGCATGATGGAGGAACCCGGCTGCAGATCCGGCAGGTGGATCTCGGCCAGGCCGGTCAGCGGGCCGGAACCCATGAGACGGATGTCGTTGGCGATCTTGTTCAGCGAGACGGCGATGGTGCGCATCGCGCCGGAGAACTCGACCAGGGCATCACGGGCGGCCTGGGCCTCGAAGTGGTTCTCGGCCTCCTTGAGCTGCTCGACACCGGTGAGCTTCTTGAGCTCCTCGGTGACCTTGGCGCCGAAGTCGGCGGTGGTGTTCAGGCCGGTACCGGTGGCAGTGCCGCCGATGGCCAGCTCACCGAGGCGGGGCAGGGTCGCCTCGACGCGCTCGATGCCCAGCTCGATCTGACGGGCGTAGCCGCCGAACTCCTGGCCCAGGGTGACCGGCACGGCATCCATGAGGTGGGTACGGCCGGACTTGACGATGGCCTTCCACTCGGAGGACTTGGCGGCCAGCGAGTCACGCAGCTGAGACAGGGCCGGGATGAGGTCGGTGACGGCGGCCTCGGTGGCGGCGACGTGGGTGGCGGTGGGGAAGGTGTCGTTGGAGGACTGCCCCATGTTCACGTCGTCGTTCGGGTGGATCTCCACGCCGTCCTGCTTCGCCAGCGAGGCGATGACCTCGTTGGTGTTCATGTTCGAGGAGGTGCCGGACCCGGTCTGGAAGACGTCGATCGGGAACTCGTCGTTGTAAGTGCCCTCGGCGATGGCCTTACCGGCGGCGATGATGGCGTCCGCCTTGGTGGCGTCCAGTGCGCCGGAGTCCTTGTTGACCTGGGCGCAGGCGGCCTTCAGCAGCCCCATCGCACGGATCTGGGTGGCCTCCAGCGGACGACCGGAGATCGGGAAGTTCTCCACGGCACGCTGGGTCTGGGCACGCCACAGGGCGTCGACGGGGACCTTGACCTCGCCCATCGTGTCGTGCTCGATGCGGTATTCCTGCTCGCTCATGTGTCCTGCCATGTCCTTTACTTGGTGATGTGACGGGGACCATTGTGACCCACGCCGGTGACGGGTGCACCAGGCACCCCCGATTCCGGGGGTGAGGTCACCCTTTTTTCAGAAACTCCGTCAGGGAACTAGGCGTAGTCCTGGACCGAGTAGTCCTGCAGCTTCTGGAGCTGGTGGACGGCCTCGATGCGGCGGACCGTGCCGGAGCGGGACCGCATGACCAGGGAGGTGGTGGTTGCACCGGACTTGCGGTAGGTCACGCCGTGCAGCAGATCACCGTTGGTGACGCCGGTGGCGACGAAGTAGCAGTTGTCCGACTTCACCAGGTCGTTGGTGGTGAGGACGGTGTCCAGCTCGAGGCCGGCGTCGAGGGCCTTCTGGCGCTCGGCGTCGTCCTTGGGGGCGAGGATGCCCTGGATCTCGCCGCCCATGCACTTCATGGCGCAGGCGGTGATGATGCCCTCCGGGGTTCCACCGGTGCCCATCATCAGGTCGACGGAGCTGGTGGACATGGCGGCGTGGACGGCACCGGCGACATCGCCGTCGCCGATCAGTCGGACCTTGGCGCCGGCAGCCCGGATCTCGGCGATGAGCTGGTCGTGGCGCGGACGGTCGAGGACCATGACGGTGACGTCGGTCGGATCGACGCCCTTGGCCTTGGCGACGGCCTTCACGTTGTAGTCGGTCGGGGCGGTGATGTCGATGACTCCTGCGGCCTCAGGGCCGGTGGCGATCTTCTTCATGTAGAAGACGGCGGAGGGGTCGTACATCGAACCGCGCTCGGCGGCGGCGAGCACGGAGATGGCGTTCGGGCGGCCCTGGGACATCAGGGTGGTGCCGTCCACCGGGTCGACGGCGATGTCCACGTTGGCGCCCTCACCGGTGCCGACGTGCTCGCCGTTGAACAGCATCGGGGCTTCGTCCTTCTCGCCCTCACCGATGACGACCACGCCGTTCATCTGGACGGTGTTGATCATGGAACGCATAGCGTCCACGGCGGCACCGTCACCCTCGTTCTTCATGCCGCGTCCGACCCACTTGCCGGACGCGAGTGCGGCGGCCTCGGTCACGCGGACCAGCTCCATCGCGAGGTTGCGGTCAGGTGCCTTCATGGGGATGTCGGCGGGGACAGTGGGCTGAGCCGTCATGGCTACCAACTTTCATTCGATGTGCTTCGACAACTCATCCCATTGTTCCACGTCGCCGCCAATTCCGGGCGAGGGGGTGCCGCGTGACATAATCGACGCCGTGAAGATCGAGAAACCACGCATGTTCACCAACACCCGCGACCTCATCATCTCGCTGGGCGTTCTGCTGGTGGTGATGTTCTTTTCCGTCGGTTTCACCGGTATGTGCAGTTTCAACCCCGGCTCGGCGGACAAGTCCGGTCCCGTGCAGGAGGTGGACATCGACACCATCCTGAAGACCGACGCCCGCGGGCTCGGTATCCCGGTGCGTCTGCCGGCCTTCCCGGACAACTGGGAGGCCAACTCCGGACGCCGCACCATGGTCGACAATGAGCCGTCGTCGAAGGCCGGATGGGTCATCGACGGGGAGGCCTTCCTCGCACTCACCCAGACCGTCGCGGAGCTCAAGGACGCCGTCAACGACGAAGACGGCGAGTACCGCGAGGAGACCGACACCTTCGTGGTGCCGGCATCGAAGTCCTCCACCGGTGAGGACGTCACCTGGCAGATCTGGTCGGGGGACGACGTGAAGCAGATCTGGGCGGTCGATCTCGGAGATGTCCGCCTGCTCATCTCGGGAACCGCAACCCAGGCGCAG
>DMID01000218.1:9070-9202 GCA_003449195.1 Lysobacteraceae bacterium
TCTCTGTATCGGTCTCTGTATCCGGTGCTGTCTGTGTGTTCGTCGGGGACTTCTGTACCCCCATGGCTGCCGCGGTCACGGACCCGTCTAGGACGCGGATCCGCAGCTGCGACCCCGGTTCCACGTCGTCGA
>DMID01000027.1:0-162 GCA_003449195.1 Lysobacteraceae bacterium
GACGTGGCCGGCGCGCGCGCGGCCGGCTGCGGCGGTGCGGGGCTCCGCCGCTCACTGCTGGAAGGCCGGCTGACGCTGGCGGAGGCGCTGGCATGTTGATGCGGCGGATCATCCCCTGCCTGGACGTGCGCGGCGGCCGCGTGGTCAAGGGCGTCAAGTTCC
>DMID01000027.1:234-9683 GCA_003449195.1 Lysobacteraceae bacterium
GTGGTCAAGGGCGTCAAGTTCCGCGACCACGTGGACATGGGCGACATCGTCGAGCTGGCGCTGCGCTACCGCGACGAGGGCGCCGACGAGCTGGTGTTCTACGACATCGGCGCCAGCCCGGAAGACCGCGCGGTGGACGTGGCCTGGGTGGAACGGGTGGCGCGCCTGATCGACATCCCGTTCTGCGTGGCCGGCGGCATCCGCAGCGTGGACACCGCGCGCCGCGTGCTGCATGCCGGCGCCGACAAGATTTCGATCAATACCCCGGCGCTGGAACGGCCGGCGCTGATTTCAGAACTGGCCGAAGCCTTCGGCGTGCAGTGCGTGGTGGTGGGCGTGGATTCGGTGCGCGAGGCCGATGGCCAGTGGCGCCTGCGCACGCACACCGGCGACCCGAGCAAGACCCGCGCGCTGGGCATGCGCACGCTGGACTGGCTGGCCGAAGCGCAGCGCCTCGGTGCCGGCGAGATCGTGCTCAACTGCATGGACAACGACGGCGTGCGCCGCGGTTACGACATCGCCCAGCTGCGCGAAGCGCGCGAAGTGTGCAAGGTGCCGTTGGTGGCCTCCGGCGGTGCCGGCGAGATGCAGCACTTTGCCGACGTGTTCGATCAGGCCGACGTGGACGGCGCATTGGCCGCCAGCGTGTTCCACGGTGGCAAGATCGCGATTCCCGAATTGAAGAGTTTCCTGCGCGAACGCGGGATCGAGGTGCGAGATGTCCGATGACGTGAATTCCCCGGCCGTGGCCGTGCAGGCGGACAGCCGCGTGCAGGCCGGCGAGCTGGATTGGGGCAAGGGCGACGGCCTGCTGCCGGCGGTGGTGCAGGATGCCGACACCTTGCGCGTGCTGATGCTCGGCTACATGAATGCCGAGTCCCTGGCGCGGACGCTGGCCAGCGGCAAGGTCACCTTCTACAGCCGCAGCAAGCAGCGCCTGTGGACGAAGGGCGAGACCTCCGGCCACGTGCTGGAGCTGGTGGGCATCGAAACCGATTGCGACAACGACACCTTGCTGGTGCTGGCCCGCCCGCACGGCAATACCTGCCATCTCGACCGCCCCAGCTGCTTCCCGACCGCGCCGGGCGATTTCCTCGCCGAGTTGTCGGCCTTGGTGGCGCAGCGCGAGCGCGAGCGTCCGTTCGGCAGCTACACGACCAAGCTGTTCGAGCAGGGCATCCGCCGCATCGCGCAGAAGGTGGGTGAGGAAGGCGTGGAAACCGCGCTGGCCGGCGTGGCCCAGGACGACCCGGAGCTGCTCGGCGAGGCTGCCGACCTGATCTACCACTTGATCGTGCTGCTGCGCTCGCGTGGCTTGTCGCTGGCACAGGTGGTGGATGTGCTGGTGCAGCGTCACGCCACGGCGGGCTGAATTGCCAGGGCGCCGTCACGGCCCTGGTCGATGGCCGGGCAACAGGGGCACGGCAGCGCCTGCCGCATGCCCATAGTGGCCGGAGCGCACGGCCCCATGCAGCCCCGTGCCACGCGCATCCATCGGGCGAGGCGAGTGGTCAAGCCGCGGATTCTCGATGCCGGATGCGCAAACGCCTCCCGGAGGGGAGGCGTTCTGCGTTGGTGCTGGGCATCGGGCTGGCAGGCTGCGGCTGACGGATTCCCTGTGCTGGCGTGCGCGAGGCTGGCTGGCGGGTCGCAGTCTAGTCCGCACGCAGCGGCAATGCCGAAACGGGACGCTTTGTCATCGTCATCCGTGACGGCATGGTGCCCGCAAGCATGCGCATGGCAGCGTCGGTGGACATCGGTGGATCAGAGGGTGATGTACGAGAAAGTCTCGACCCGCCGGTGCCCGTTGGCCGCTTCGCCGGTACGTGGTTGCGGATAGTCCTCGCGCCGGTCCAGCAGCACGGTGCCGAGGCCGGCATCCCGGGCGGCGTCCAGTTCGGCCACCACGTCGGACAGGAACAGCACCTCGGAGGCCGGCACGCCGAGCTGGCCGACGATGCGCGTGTAGCTGGCCGTTTCGCGCTTGCCGCCGACTTCGGTATCGAACCAGCCGGAGAACAGCCTGGTCAGGTCGCCGGCATCGCTGTGGCCGAAGAACAGCTTCTGCGCCGGGACCGAGCCGGAGGAATACACCGCGAGCCGGTGCCCGGCCGCATGCCAGCGCTGCAGCACGGCCGGCACGTCCGGATAGATGTGGGTGGTGAATTCCGCCTTGCGATAGCCATCGGCCCAGATCATGCCCTGCAGGGCCTTGAGCGCGGTGTGCTTGCGGTCTTCGTCGATCCAGCCCTGCAGGGCGGCGACGACGGCAGCGTCGCCTTCCGCCCCGGTTTCATCCGCCACGGCGTCCAGCCACTGGCGCACCTCGGGCCGTTGGCCGTGTTCGGCGACGAAGCCGGGCAAAGCACGGCGAGCGTACGGGAACAGCACGTCCTTGACGAAGGAGATGCTGCTGGTGGTGCCTTCGATGTCGGTGAGGATGACCTGGGGCATCGGTCAGGCTGCCTGGCCGGCGGCGGCCGGTTCGTAGCGCGGGAACTGCTTTGCGATGTCGCTGCCGGTGAAGTGGCCGACCCAGCCGGCCGGATCGGTGAAGAAGCGGATCGCGACGAAATGCGGCTCGGCGCCCATGTCGAACCAGTGCAGGGCGCGGTCGGGCACGGCGATCAGGTCGTTCTTCACGCATTCGATTTCGTAGACCTTGCCGTCCACGTGCAGGGTGAACTGGCCCGAGCCGGCGACGAAGAAGCGCACCTCGTCCTCGATGTGGAAGTGCTCGTCGAGGAACTTGGCGCGCATCTCCTCGCGCTTGGGGTTGTCCGGGGCGATGCTGACCACGTCGACGTTGCTGAAACCGCGCGCGGTCACCAGCCGGTCGATGTCGTGCTTGTAGGCGGCGATCACGGTTTCCTGCGGCGCGCCCGGCTCGATCGGCTGGTTGGCCTGCCAGCGCTCGAAGGTGACGCCGATTTTGGCCAGCTCGGCGGAAATCACCGCGCCGTCGCGGCTGTCCAGCAGCGTCGTTTCGGGGGCGGTATCGGTGTAGATGCGCAGGCGGCTCATGGTGCGTGCCTCGTGGAATCGGGATGCGGAAAGGGTCAGGGTAGCGCCATGGCGCCGGCCCGGGCCGGCATGGTTGCCATCAGCTCATGCCGTGGCGGCATCAGCGGCGGGGCCGCGCAGCTTGCGCAGCTCCAGCTCGCAGTGCAGCAGGAACTCGAAGGCTTCCAGATGGCGGCGCGCTTCGGCCATGTCGCGGCCCCAGGCATACAGGCCGTGGCCATCGATCAGGTAGCCCCACATCGGCTGCTTGTCCAGCAATGCGTCGACCTGCGCGGCCAGCACCGTCATGTCCTGGGTGTTGGGGAACACCGGCAGGTCGATGGCGGTTTCGTGGGTGGTGTTGCCGTGCAGCGCCTTGAGCAGTTCGTAGCCTTGCAGGTGCACCCGGCCTTGCGCGGCATACAGGCGCGAGGCGATCGTCTGCACCGGCGAGTGCGTGTGCAGCACGCAGCCGACCTCCGGAAAACGCCGGTACAGCCGGGTGTGCAGCAGGGTTTCGGCCGAGGGCCGCAAGTCGGTGGCGACGGGCCGGCCGTCGAAATCCACCACCATGATGTCCTCGGGCGTCAGCCGGCCCTTGTCGCGGCCGGACACGGTGATGGCCGCGTGGCGCTCGTCCAGCCGCTCGGAAAAGTTGCTGCTGGTGGCCGGGGTCCAGCCGGCGCGGGCCAGCTCGGCGATGTTGACGATCAGCTCGTCGGCCAGCACGCGCAGGCGACCGGCATCGTAGGGCAGGGAAGCGGTGTTCATGACCACATTCTAGGAGAATCGGCGGCGTTTACCGTGCCCGGGTGGGGCGTTCAGGGTTCAGGCGGCTGTGGCGGTAGCCGTAGCCGGCATAGATCAGCAGGCCGATCGCGGTCCAGCCCAGCATCAGCAGCCAGTTGTGCAGGGTCATGGCCGAGAGCAGCGCCACGCAGCTGGCCACGCCGGCTAGGCACACGAACCACACGCCGCGGATGCGGAACGGGCGCGGCAGTTCGGGCTGGGTATGGCGCAGCACCAGCACGCCGGCGCAGACGGTGGCAAAGGCGATCAGCGTGCCCATCGAGGTCAATTCGCCCAGCACGTCCAGCGGGAACACGGCAGCCAGCACGGCGATGCCGATGCCGGTGATCACCGTGTTCACGTGCGGCGTGCGGTGGACCGGGTGGATGCGGGTGAACACCGGCGGCAGCAGGCCGTCGTCGGCCATGATCATGAAGATGCGCGGCTGGCCGATGATCATCACCAGCACCACCGAGGCCAGCCCCACCAGCGCGCCGATTTCCACCACGATGCGCAGCCAGCCCAACTGCGGATGCGCGGCCACGGCGGTGACCACCGGCTCGTCGGTGCCCAGCAACGGATAGGGCAGCAAACCGGTCAACACCAGCGCCATCGCCACGTACAGCACGGTGCAGATGGCCAGCGACAGCATCATGCCCAGCGGCAGGTCGCGCTGCGGGTTGCGCGATTCCTGCGCGGCCACCGATACCGCCTCGAAGCCGATGTAGGCGAAGAACACCATCGCCGCGCCGCGCAGCACGCCTTCCCAGCCGTACTTGCCCGGGCCTTCGTTGGCGGGGATGAACGGGTGCCAGTTGGCCGGGTCCACGTACTTCCAGCCGGCCACGATGACCAGCACGATCAGCGCGGTCTTCAGCACCACCATGGCCAGGTTCATCGCCGAGGACTTGCGGATACCCACGTAGCACAGCCAGGTCAGCAGCAGCACGATGGCCGCGGCCGGCAGGTTGGCGACGGCACCGGTCGGGTGCAGCTGGCCGTCGAGCGGTGCATTGACCAGTGCGGCCGGCAGGTGCAGGCCGAACTGGTCGAGCAGGCTGAGGAAGTAGCCGGTCCAGCTGACCGCTACCGCCGAGGCCGATACGCCGTATTCCAGCACCAGCATCCAGCCGATGAACCACGCCGCCAGCTCGCCGAAGGTGGCGTAGGCATAGGTGTAGGCACTGCCGGAGACCGGCACCAGCGAGGCGAATTCGGCATAGGCCAGCGCGCAGAAGGTGCAGCAGATGGCCGCCAGCACGAAGGACAGCACGATGGCCGGGCCGGCGTGTTCGGCTGCGGCCTGGCCGGTGATGACGAAGATGCCGCCGCCGATCACCGCGCCGATGCCCAGCCCCGTCAGCCCCCACGGGCCGAGGCTGCGCACGAGATCCAGGCGCCCTGCATCGTGATTGACCGTGAGCGGATGGCGGGTGGCGAGGAGTCTGCGGAGCATGTCGTGATTCTTTCAAGGCGGTGCGATGCGGGCGGATCGCCCGCAGGGGTGCACATTCTGCATCGGCGCAAACGAAGACGGGCGACACGCTTGCGCGTGCCGCCCGTGCGGGACCTGCCGGAAGCTCAGGCTTCCGGGCCTTCGTGGAACACCGGCTCGGCCGGCAGCTTGCTGTCGGCTTCGTCGGCCGGCTCGTTGCCGGGGATCATGTAGCTCTTGCGGTAGCCGTACAGGAAGTACACGACCAGGCCGATGGCTGCCCAGCCGAAGAACAGCGCGATGGTGTAGACCGACAGGTTGACGAACAGCAGGATGCAGCCGGAGATGGCGAGGATGCACACCGGCCACACGAACGGCGTGCGGAACGGGCGCGGTCGGTTGGGCTGGCGCACGCGCAGCACCAGCACGCCGATGGACACCATGATGAAGGCGAACAGCGTGCCCGAGTTGGAGATGTCGGCCAGCACGCCGACCGGGAACATCGCCGAGAACAGCGACACCGCGATGCCGGTGATGACGGTGATGATGTGCGGCGTGCTGAACTTCGGGTGGATCTTCGACAGGCGGGCGGGCAGCAGGCCGTCGCGCGACATCACGAAGAAGATGCGGCTCTGCCCGTACAGGAAGGCCAGCAGCACCGTCGGCAGCGCGATCACCGCCACCGCCGCGATCACCTTCGCCGCGCCTCCCTGCCCCAATTCGCGCAGGATCAGCGCCAGCGGCTCGGCGCTGTGGCCGAACACGGTGAAGTTCATCGCACCTACCGCCGCCAGCGCCACCAGCACGTAGATCAGCGTGCAGCCCACCATCGAGCCGATGATGCCGATGGACAGGTCGCGGCCGGGGTTGCGGGTTTCCTCGGCGGCGGTGGAAATGGCGTCGAAGCCGTAGAACGCGAAGAAGATGATCGCCGCCGCTGCCATCACGCCGCGCTCCACGCCATCGGTGCCCATCGTCTTGGCAAAGCCGTAGGGCATGAACGGGTGCAGGTTGGCCGTGTCGAAGTGCGGCAGCGCCATCGCCACGAACACCCCCAGCGCGATGATCTTGGCCACCACCAGCACCGCGTTGAGCGTGGCGCTCTCGCGGGTGCCCACGGTCAGCAGGCCGGCCACGACGAAGGTGATCAGCACCGCCGGCAGGTTGACGATGCCGCCGGCATGCGGCCCGGACGTCAGTGCCGCCGGCAGGTCCACGCCCAACCCGTGCAGGAAGCCGGTCGCGTAACCGGACCAGCCCACCGCGACGGTGCTGACCACCAGCGAGTATTCGAGGATCAGGCTCCAGCCCACCACCCACGCGACCACTTCGCCCAGCACCGCGTAGCTGTAGGTGTAGGCGCTGCCGGCGGCCGGCATCATCGTGGCCATCTCGGCATAGGCCAGCGCCGCGCAGGCGCACACAAGCCCGGCCACGCCGAAGGACACCAGCACCGCCGGCCCGGCCAGGTTGGCGCCCACGCCGATCAAGGTGTAGATGCCGGTGCCGACGATGGCGCCGATGCCCAGTGCCACCAGATGCGGCCAGCTCAGGGTGGGCACCAGCCGCCGTCCTTCTTCATGGACGGTGATGGTGTCGATCGACTTGCGCCGGAGCCATGCGTGCATCGGGGTCCCCTCGGAGAAACCCGGAGTGTGCGGCATGCCGTGCCTGCCGCCAACGTGCGGCCTTACTCCTCCGGCCGGGCCTTGCCGTCGGACGTGCCGTCGTTCCCGTTTCCGGGATGCTGGCCGATGGCCGGGAGCATGGCGCTCAGCCGCGCCAGCAAGACGGCCACGCCGGTGCCGAAGCAGGCCTCCATGAAGCGCAAGGCGGCATTGGCAAACGGGTTCAACTGCGGGTCCATGGCCGAGATCACCATCACCACCACCACCGTGATCGCGGCCAGCCGGCCGCCATCGGCAATGCCGGTGCAGCGGCATGTCAGCACGGTAGCGGCGACGCACAGGCCGAGCCCCATCGGTGACAGCGACCAGAACGCCAGATACAGCGCAGCTGTCGAGGCGCCGACGAAGGTACCGATGACCCGCGCCCGCGTGGCGTCCCAGGTGTCGTCCAGGCTGTTGCGCAGCACGACGATGCCGGATATCGCCGCCCACATCGCTCCCATCTCAGCTGCAGGCGAACGCACCGTCTGGCTGACCGCCAGGCCCAGCAGGTAGGCCAGCAACGCGGTCAGCCCATAGAGCAGAGCGGGGCCTGCAATGACGGCCAAGCGCCGCCACTGCCACCGTATCGAAGGAACGTGGTCTTTCATGGATGCATCACCCTTTCGATGGCGGCCGATCACCCCGGAAGGCCCAGTTTCACGCCGAAGCCCACCAGCCCGGTGCCTGCGGCACGGCGCAGCCACAGGCCCGCTCGCGGATGTTGCGCCACCTGCCGGGCCAGGACGTGGCCAAGGCCGATCAACAACGAGCACCAGCTCACGCTGAGCAGTGCGATCAGCAGTGCCATCGTCGCGAACGTCGCCGCACCACGGGCATGCTCGGGGTCGATGAACAGCGGGAAGAACGCCATGTAGAACACGATGCCTTTCGGGTTCAGCACGCTCACCAGAAAGCCCTGCCGGAACAAGCGCCCGGGTTGCAGCGTCACCAGGCCCGGTCCCGCGCCACGCCGCGTGCGCAGCAGGTTGATGCCGATCCAGATCAGGTAGGCCGCGCCGAGATATTGCACGGCATGGAACAGCAGCGGATGGGCCTGCAGCAGCGCAGCCACACCTGCCACCGCCAGCCAGATCAGGACCTGATCCCCGAGCAACAGGCCACCGAGGCAGCGGAAGCCGCCGCGTGGCCCGGCGATTCCGACGGCATTGAGCAAGGCAAAAGTGCCCGGCCCCGGCAAGGCCAGGAACACCAGCACGGCGGCAATGAAAGCCCAGGGCTCGTGGATTCCCATCCAGTTCATGGACGCAAAGTTCCCGCAAAAGGCCGACAGCGTAGCGGCTGACGGGCCGGATTGCGTCCGGCACCGGGAGATTGCGGCCACGATGCCGGCGACGGTTTCGCGAATGGAAAGGCAGCATTCCGGCAAGGGCTGCATTCACCGCCCGGGGCGGTGCGATCATTCATTCCATCTTCCACGCCGGAACCGTCCCATGAACCTGACCGAAGTCCTCGATCGCCGTTACACCACCAAGGCTTACGATGCCGGCCGCACGCTGCCGGCGGACGTGGTGGAGCAGCTGCTGGCCGCGCTGCGCTGCAGCCCCTCGTCGGTGAACTCGCAGCCCTGGCATTTCATCGTCGCCGACGATGCCGCCGGCAAGGCGCGCATCGCCAAGGGTGCCACCGGCCATTACGCCTACAACGCGCCGAAGATCCTCGATGCCTCGCACGTGGTGGTGTTGTGTGCGCGCAACGACCTGACGCCCGAGTATCTGCAGACCCTGCTCGACAACGACCAGGCCGTCGGCCGCTTTGCCGGCGACGATGCCCGCGAAGCCCAGCGCAAGAGCCGCGCCGGTTACGTCGAGGCACACCATGCCGCCGGCGACATTGCCCACTGGGCGCAGAAGCAGCTCTACATCGCGCAGGGTTTCCTGCTGCTGTCGGCCGGCTTGCTGGGCGTGGACGCCACACCGATGGAGGGTTTCGACACCGCAGCGGTGGACGCCGAGTTCGGTTTGCAGGCCAAGGGCTTGTCGGCGCAGGTGCTGGTCGCGCTCGGCCATCGTGCCGAAGGCGATTTCAACGCGAAGCTGCCCAAGTCGCGGCTGCCGGCCGAGCTGGTGTTTTCCAGGGCCTGAACACGCGATGCAGTCGGGCTGCCGGTGTTCAGCCCGGCAGCCCGGCCAACAGCGCCGCGCAGCGTTTGCGCAACAGCGCATGCAGCTTGCGCACGGTCGGCGAGACCTGCTGGCGGTGCGGGCACAGCAGGCTCAGCGGCAAGGGCTCGCCCGCTTCCGGGAACAGCACCTCCAGCCGGCCGGCGGCGACATCGCCGGCCACGTCCAGCCAGGACTTGTAGAGGATGCCCTCGCCGGCCAGCGCCCAGCGATGCACCACGTCGGCATCATCGGACAGCAGCGGGCCATCCACGTGCACGCGCTGGCGCCGGCCGCCCACCCCGAAGGACCAGTGTGCGTACGGCTGCGGGCCGAGCATGAAACGCAGGCAGGCATGCCCGCGCAGCGCTTCCAGCGATCCGGACCGCCCATGCCGGACCAGATACTCGGGGGCGGCGGCCAGCACGCGGC
>DMID01000096.1:0-327 GCA_003449195.1 Lysobacteraceae bacterium
AGCGCCGGCTGCCGGCGGAACACGTCCACTGCGAACTCGCTGGCCAGCGCAACCTGCGCCAGCCGCACGGCGGCGGCGGCATCGAACGGGGGCAGGCCGGCCCCGGCCAGCGCGGTGCCGAGCATGTCCAGCGCGCGCGCGATGGCCGGTTGCAGCGGCCCGGGGATGCGGGAATCGACGGAAGTCATGCCGACATTGTGGCATCGGCCCCGCACCGCACGGCGATGGCGTTACCGCAAACGGGTGCCGGTTGGCGGGCCGCGTCCACAAAAAAGCCCGCTTGCAACTTGCGCTGCCAGCGGGCCTGCTCCCTCCCCCACGTCGGGA
>DMID01000096.1:429-4484 GCA_003449195.1 Lysobacteraceae bacterium
TCCCTCCCCCACGTCGGGATGCGGGGCCACTGTGCATGCCGCCACGCCGACTTGCACGCTGCACCGCAATATCGGTTTCGACGAGCCCGCCGCATGAGCAAGCATCGCCGCGATGCCCGGCTTCAGACGAGGCAGGGAATCTCGGCCAGGGCCTGCCGCGCGCGCCGGTTTTCATCGGGCAAGCCGATGCTGATGCGCAGCCAACTCGTGTACGGCGGGAAGGCGCGCGCCACCCGGATGCCGCACGCGGCGGCGCCGAGTCAGCGGGCGGGCGTGGCTGCCTGCATCGCCGGCAGGCGACGTCGACGTGCCGGCACGGCGACAGGCTCCCCGATGGATCAAGGCCGCCAATGGATGGCCGCCGCCGCCCGTACCCCGTCAATTGCCCCATGCCGGCATTGCGCGCCCCGCAAGCGGGAAAATCCCTGCGCGACAGGCAAATGGCCGAACCGGCCTGTATCTAGGCCCGGCGCGTGCCTATCGGGTATACGCTCATGCGCCGAAACCGGCCGGTGCGACATTCCACCTTGGTCGAGTCACCGACCATGCTGCACTGCGCAATAATCGCGATCCCACGTGCCACCGCCCCACGCCATGTCCCACGAACGCATCCACCATGCCGGCCTGCTGGCGAAGCTGGCTTCGGCCGAACAGGCTGCGGCCCTGATCCAGCCCGGCGAGACCGTCGCGATGAGCGGCTTCACCGGCTCGGGCTACCCCAAGGCTGTGCCGCTGGCGCTGGCCGCGCGCATCGAGCAGGCCCACGCGTCCGGCCAGCCGTTCCAGGTGAACGTGCTGACCGGCGCTTCCACCGCGCCGGAGCTGGACGGCGCGCTGGCCAAGGTGGACGGCATGGCGCTGCGCCTGCCGTTCCAGACCGACCCCATCGCCCGCCAGAAGATCAACGATGGGCAGATGGACTACATCGACATGCACCTGAGCCATGTCGCCCAGCAGACCTGGTTCGGCATCTACGGCGAGCTGGACACGGCCATCGTCGAGGTGTCCGCCATCCGCGAGGACGGCCGGCTGGTGCCGTCCACCTCGGTGGGCAACAACAAGACCTGGCTGGACCTGGCCAAGAAGGTGATCATCGAGGTCAACCTGTGGCAGCCCGAAGGCGTGGACGGCATGCACGACGTCTACTACGGCACCGCGCTGCCGCCGGACCGCAAGCCGATCCCGCTGGTGCACCCGGAAGACCGCATCGGCGAGCCCTACCTGCACTGCGACCTGGACAAGGTGGTCGCGGTGGTGGTGACCAACGGACCGGACCGCAACAGCCCGTTCAGCCCGGCCGACGAGAACAGCACGCTGATCGCCGGCCACCTGATCGAGTTCCTCAAGCACCAGGTCGCCAAGGGCCACCTGCCCAAGAACCTGCTGCCGTTGCAGTCCGGCGTGGGCAACATCCCCAACGCGGTGCTGGCCGGGCTGGCCAGCAGCGGCTTCACCGACCTGACCGCGTTCACCGAGGTGATCCAGGACGGCATGCTGGACCTGCTGAAATCCGGCGTGCTGCGCAGCGCCTCGTGCACCGGCTTCGCGCTCAGCCCCGGCGCCAACGACGAGTTCAAGCGCAACATCGATTTCTACCGCGAGCACATCGTGATGCGCACGCAGGAAATCTCCAACCATCCCGAACTGGTGCGCCGCCTCGGCTGCATCGGCATGAACGGCATGATCGAGGTGGACCTGTACGGCAACGTCAACTCCACCCACGTGATGGGCACGCGGATCATGAACGGCATCGGCGGTTCGGGCGATTTCGCCCGCAACGGCTACCTGTCGGTGTTCCTGAGCCCGAGCACGGCCAAGAACGGCAGCATCTCGTCCATCGTGCCGATGGTCAGCCACGTTGACCACACCGAGCACGACGTGTCGGTGATCGTCACCGAGCAGGGCCTGGCCGACCTGCGCGGCCTGTCGCCCAAGCAGCGCGCCAAGGCCTTGCTGGCCCACTGCGTGCACCCGGACTACCGCGACCAGTTGCAGGACTACTTCGACCGCGCCTGCCACGAAAGCTACGGCAAGCACACCCCGCACATCCTGCCCGAGGCCCTTTCCTGGCACGAGCGCTGGCTGGAAACCGGCACGATGAAAAAGGGCTGAGCCCGCGCGCAGCTTCCGCAAAGACCCGGCTCCGGCCGGGTCTTTCGCTTGCGGGCGCGGCATGCCGGGCCCGGGCCGCATCGCATCGCGATGCGCGGGGCGAATCCACCGCTCCGAGGCTGGCGGTCCAGCCGATGCCGCCCGTACACTGCGGTTCGCCGCATCGCAGCATGTCCGGCGAGTGTGGCATCCCTCCGTTGCCGGTCGCGTGCCCGATGGCCATCCATGCTGCGCTGTACCACCTGACCCACTACCGCTACAGCCGCCCGGTGCAACTCGGGCCGCAGATCATCCGCCTGCATCCGGCGCCGCATTCGCGCACCAAGGTGCTCAGCCACGCGCTGCGGGTGTCGCCGGACAAGCACTTCGTCAACGTGCAGCAGGACCCGTACGGCAACTTCCTTGCCCGCTACGTGTTCCCCGAGCCGGTCACCGAGCTGAAGATCGAGGTCGACCTGGTGGCCGACATGACGGTCTACAACCCGTTCGATTTCTTCGTCGAGGAGGTGGCCGAGCGCTGGCCCTTCGCCTATCCGGCCGAGATCGCGCCGGACCTGTCGATCTATCTCGAAGCCGAGCCGGCCGGCCCGCGCCTGCGCGCCTTCCTCGAAGCGCTGGACCGCACGCCGCGCAACACCGTGGATTTCGTGGTGGCGCTCAATGCCTCCATCCAGCATCACGTGCAGTACGTGATCCGGATGGAGCCGGGCGTGCAGACGCCCGAGCAGACGCTCGGCCTGGCGCGCGGCTCGTGCCGCGACTCGGCCTGGCTGCTGGTGCAGGCGCTGCGCCACCTCGGGCTGGCCGCGCGCTTCGTGTCCGGCTACCTGATCCAGCTCAAGCCCGACCTGGTGTCGCTGGACGGCCCGGCCGGCACCGACCACGACTTCACCGACCTGCATGCCTGGGCCGAGGTCTACCTGCCCGGCGCCGGCTGGATCGGGCTGGATGCCACCTCCGGCCTGTTGACCGGCGAAAGCCACATCCCGCTGGCGGCCACGCCGCACTACCGCAACGCCGCGCCGATCAGTGGCGGGCTGAGTTGCGAAGGCGAGCTGGAAACCGACTTCGCCTTCGACATGCGCGTCACCCGCGTGGCCGAGCACCCGCGCATCACCAAGCCGTTCTCCGAAGAGAGCTGGCAGGCGCTGGATGCCCTCGGCGAGCAGGTCGATGCCGCGCTGGCCGCCGGCGACGTGCGCCTGACCATGGGCGGCGAGCCCACCTTCGTGTCGATCGACGATTTCGAATCGCCCGAATGGAACACCGCCGCGGTCGGCCCGACCAAGCGCGTTCTGGCCGACGCGCTGATCCGCCGGTTGCGCGAGCGCTTTGCGCCGGGCGGCTTCCTGCATTACGGGCAGGGCAAGTGGTATCCGGGCGAATCGCTGCCGCGCTGGACGTTCTCGCTGTACTGGCGCAAGGACGGCCAGCCGATCTGGGCCGATGCCTCGCTGATCGCCAGCGAGGGCGCGCATGCCAAGGTCGGCCCGGCCGAAGCCGAGCATCTGCTCGGCAGCATGGCGCGCAATCTCGGCATCGAGGCGGACATGGCCGTGCCCGCCTACGAAGACCCGGCCGAATGGCTGCTCAAGGAAGCCAGCCTGCCGGCCAATGTCGACCCGGCCAACTCCCGGCTCAAGGACCCGGAGGAACGCGCGCGATTGGCCAAGGTGTTCGAGCGCGGCCTGACCGAGCCCACCGGTTACGTGCTGCCGGTGCAGCGCTGGAACAGCCAGGCCCGGCCGTGGGCGCGCTGGACCAGCGACCGCGGGCCCACCCGCCGCGGCAAATTGTTCCTCGTGCCGGGCGACTCGCCGGTGGGCTACCGCCTGCCGCTGGCTTCGCTGCTGTACGTCTCGCCGAGCAACTACCCCTACGTGGTGCCGCAGGACCCGGCCGAGGCGCGCCCGCCGCTGCCCGCCCACGAGGCGCTGCTGTCG
>DMID01000094.1:0-7700 GCA_003449195.1 Lysobacteraceae bacterium
CACGGCCGCGCCGTCGGCCGGCAGGCTCACGGCGAAACGCGGCGCCGGTGCCGGGACGGTGTCGCGGGCGAAGCCGTTGCCGGACAACGACAGGCCGACGGACAGCAGGCCGGGCAGCAACAGGGACTGAGACAGGAAGGTGCGGGCAATGCGCATGGCGACGGGTCTCGTGAAGGAGCCGACATCCTCGCTGCAGGCCGTCCCGCCTGTCCATTGCCCCGTTGCCGAAAAAAAGAAACCCGGCCGGAGCCGGGTTTCGCGGGTACGGCCCGCCGGGAGAGAGGGCGGCGGGCCGGATGCCGGTTGTCTTACCAGCTGTAGCGCGGGCCGACGTACCACTCGCGGGTGCCGCCCTTGCCCAGCTTCACTTCGCCGGTTACGCCCCAGTTGGCGTTGAACTTGNNCCGACGCGGCCGTAGAACTCGCCGTCCGGGTTCACGCCGTGCTTCTTGGTGTAGTCCTCGTAGCCGGCCAGTGCGTAGCCTTCGAACATCGGGTTGAACGCACCGCGCAGGCCCACTTCGGCGCTGTAGCCGTTCCAGTCGGCGCCGTGGCCGGCGTCGAACTTGTTGTAGGCGATGCGGGTCAGCAGGTCGATCTTGGCGCCGACCTCCTTGTTGTAGCCCACGCCCACGCGCCACTGGTCGACGTCGATGTTGGTGTGGTCGATCTCCTGGCGGTTGTAGTCGCCGAAGACGTGGAAGTTCGGTGCCACGGCGAACGAGCCCTTCAGGCCCCAGCCGTCGGCGTCGCCGCCCTTGGAGTCGGTGTTGACGTAGCCGGCATCGACGTAGTTGTACGAAATGCCGTCCGCGGCCGAAGCGGCGAAGGGCAGTGCGGCCAGCAGGGCCAGGGCGGTCAAGGTCTTCTTCATGGGGTCGATCCCTCTTTCTTCTCTGAGTTGGTTGCTGCTTTATGGTTATCCCGGCGCTGAGGCAAAGCCGTTCGCTGCCAGTGGCCGGGGATTATCCGGAGCGAGCTGCAATTGCCCCTGAATATCAAACTGACCGGTACATGAATTAACGACGCAGTCGGGGAACTTGCCGGCTTCCACCGGCGATCGGGTTCATGGCACGCGCGCGGACCGGCGCGAAAGGCGGTTCAGGCGCCGCCGGCGAAGCCGTGCTGCCGCCAGGCCTCGAACACGGCCACCGCGACCGAGTTGGACAGGTTCAAGCTGCGGTTGCCCGGGCGCATCGGCAGGCGCAGGCGCTGCGCTTCGGGAATCGCGTCCAGCACTTCGTCCGGCAGGCCGCGGGTTTCCGGGCCGAACAGGAAGGCATCGCCATCGGCATAGGCCGGCATGTCGTGGCGGATCTGGCCGCGGGTGCTGAACGCGAACAGTCGCTTCGGCGCCAGCACCGCCAGTGCGGTGGCCAGGTCGGGATGCACCTGCACTTGCGCGTACTCGTGGTAGTCCAGTCCGGCGCGGCGCAGTTGCCTGTCGTCCATGTCGAAGCCGAGCGGCTCGATCAGGTGCAGGCGTGCGCCGGTGTTGGCGCACAGGCGGATCACGTTGCCGGTATTGGGCGGGATTTCCGGCTGGTACAGCAGGACATCGAAAACGGGTGCGGATGACATGGGCGGATTCTAGCCTCGCGCGTGGCCGGGCACAGGGACCGGCCACAGTTCAGCGCAGCTTGCCGGCCACGGCGGACACGGTTTTCAGGTCGCCCAGCACCGGCCGCAGGTCGATGGCCGGCAGGCTGATGATGGCCTCGGCGGCGCGGAACACCCGCGTCAGGCCGTCGGCATGCGCGACCGGCTCGCGATCGACCGCCGCGGTGGCCACCACGGTCTGCGCGGACAGCGCGGCGCGTTCCGCGCGTTGTTCGGCCGACGGGCGGACTTGGACCGTGGCAAGGGTGACGATGCGCTCGGCCATGGCGCGTTCGGCGGCGATCTGGCGCAGCAGTTCGGCATCCGGGCGGACCGTGATGCCCGGCAAGGTGGGGATGTCGCTGGCGGCTTCGTGGCGCAGCTGGGCGAGCTGGTCGGCATCGGGCCGCACCTGCATGGTCGGCAGGGTGGTGATGGCGGAGGTCTGGGCAGACGCGGCAGAGGAGAACAGGGCGCCGGCCGCAAGGGCGGCAGCGAGGGCAACGCTCAGGGACGGGGTGTTCATGGGAGTCTCTTTGGTGTCGTCGATTGGTGGTGTGGTAGTAAAGTAAAACACTAAAACTGAAAGGGCAAGCGAAGGACGCGAAACTTCCTTATTTGTTCAGCACGCAGTCAGTATTTGCCTTGGCCGGATGCCTTGCCTGCTGGATGAGCAGGACCCGTGCCAAATCCAATCATTTGAATTTGAAGGGAAAGTTTTCCCCCTGATGTGTCCGCTGTCCGGACAGCGGCCGCCGCCGGTCATCGGCAACGGACGGATGCGCGCAAGGCATGCAGCAGGTGTTCGGCAGGCGTGGTGCGCGTGGCCGGGCCGTCCATGGCTTGTGGCCCATCCCCTGCAGCGGCGCGTGGACATACCATCGGGAATCCACCTGCATCCTTCACAGGAGTGTCCGATGTCTCTTCTCGTCCGGCCGCGCGCGGCTGTCCTGTCCCTTGCCCTGGCCACCGCGCTGGGCGGCATCGCCATCCATCCGGAGGCCGTGGCGGCTCCGGCGCCTGCCGGCGCGGGCGTGGACATCCCCTATGAAACCTTCACCCTGCCCAACGGCCTGCGCGTGGTGGTGCACACCGACCGCAAGGCGCCGATCGTGGCGGTCAACATCTGGTACCACGTGGGCAGCAAGGACGAGCCGGCCGGACGCACCGGTTTCGCGCACCTGTTCGAGCACCTCATGTTCAACGGCTCGGAAAACCACAAGGGCGAGTTCTTCGAACCTTTCGAACTGGTCGGTGCCACCAACCAGAACGGCACGACCAACCAGGATCGCACCAACTATTTCGAGAACGTGCCGACCACCGCGCTGGACATGGCGTTGTGGATGGAGTCCGACCGCATGGGCCACCTGCTCGGCGCGATCGACCAGAAGACCCTCGACGAGCAGCGCGGCGTGGTGCAGAACGAAAAACGCCAGGGCGAGAACCAGCCTTACGGGCAGGTGTGGGAGAAGCTGACCAAGGCGATGTACCCCGTCGGCCACCCGTACCACCACAGCGTCATCGGCTCGATGAACGACCTCAACGCCGCCACCCTGGGCGACGTGAAGACCTGGTTCCGCACCTGGTACGGCCCCAACAATGCCGTGCTGGTGCTGGCCGGCGATATCGACCTGAAGACGGCCAAGGAAAAGGTGGCCGAGTATTTCGGCGACATCCCCGCCACGCCGACCATGGCCCAGCCCAAGGTCGACCCGGCCAAGCGCGGTAGCGACACCCGCGAGGTGATGCAGGACAAGGTGCCGGCCACGCGCATCTACCGCGTGTGGAACGTGGCCCAGGCCGACAGCCTGGACAACGACCAGTTGCAGCTGCTGGCGCAGGTGCTGGGCGGCAGCAAGGCCTCGCGCCTGGACAAGCGCCTGCTGCACGACGAGAAGCTGGTGGACGCCATTTCCGCCGGGCTGGACTCCTCGCAGCTGGGCTCGGGCTTCATCGTCATGGCCACGGTCAAGCCGGGCGTTGACCCGGCCAAGGTCGAGGCGGCAATCGACGAGGAAGTGAAGAAGCTGGTCACCGCCGGCCCCACCGCAGCCGAGCTCGAGCAGGCCAAGACGGTGACGCGCGCCGGCTTCATCCGCGGCATCGAGCGCATCGGTGGTTTCGGCGGCAAGGCCGACGTGCTGGCCGAATGCGCAGTCTATACCGGCAACCCGGGCTGCTTCCGCGAGTCGCTGGCCAACATGGCCGCGGCCACGCCGGCACAGATCGAGGCGGTCGGCAGCAAGTGGCTGGCGTCGGGCAGCCACACGCTGGTGATCGAGCCGGGCGAGCGCACGCCGCTGGCCGAGGAGCCTTCGGTCACGCCGGCGCCGTTCACGCTGCCGGCAGTGGACCCCAAGTACAAGGTGCTGGCCAGCACGGTGGACCGCAGCAAGGGCGTGCAGGTGCCCACCCAATTCCCCGAGCTGAAATTCCCCGTGCTGCAGCACGCCACGCTGAAGAACGGCACCAAGCTGATCCTGGCCGAACGCCACGACATCCCGGTGGTGCAGTTCAGCTACGAGTTCAAGCGCGGCGCGGCCGCCGATCCGGCCGGCAAGCTGGGTCTGGCCTCGTTTGCGATGAACATGCTCGACGAGGGCGCCGGCCCGCTCGATTCGCTGGCCTTCGCCAATGCGGTCGAGTCCGAGGGCGCCGTGGTCAAGGCCGGCGCCACGCTGGACGGCAGCAGCGTGTACCTGTCGGCGTTGAAGGAAAACCTCGACCCGTCGCTGGACCTGTACGCGGACATGCTGCGTGCGCCGCGCTTCGATTCGGCCGACATCGACCGCGTCAAGGCCACCACCATCGCCGGCATCAAGCAGGAAAAGGCCCGCCCCATCGGTGCCGCGCAACGCGTGCTGCCGCCCTTGCTGTACGGCGGCGGGCATCCGTATGCCATTCCGATGAGCGGCAGCGGCATCGAGGCCGACGTGGCCGGCTTGAGCCGTGCCGACCTTGCCGGATTCGAGCAATCCGGCCTGCGTCCCGAGGCCGCCACGCTGATCGTCGCCGGCGACACCACGCTGAAGGAGATCGTGCCGCTGCTGGACAAGCACTTCGGCGACTGGAAGGGCGAGGGCGCCGCGCCTGCCGAGCTGAAGCTGGCCGAGGTGGCGCGTCCGGCCAAGCCGCGCGTGTACCTGATCGACCAGCCCGGCGCGGTGCAGGCCACCATTTTCGCCGGCGAACTGGTGCCCTCCACCCGGGATGCCGGCGCGGTGAAATTCGACATCGCCAACGCCGTGATCGGCGGTGAGTTCTCCTCGCGCCTGAACATGAACCTGCGCGAGGACAAGCACTGGGCCTACGGGGCCTACAGCTTCACCAACAACGCCGTCGGCCAGCGTCCGTGGCTGGCCTACGCACCGGTGCAGATCGACAAGACCGCCGATTCGCTGAAGGAAATGGACAACGAGTTCGTCCGTTACTTCAGCGGCCAGGCGCCGGCCACCGCGCAGGAAGTGGCCAAGATCCAGGCCACCGAAATCCGCGGCCTGCCGGGCGCGTACGAGACCGCCTCGTCGGTGATGGCCACCATCGGCGGCATCGTCAAGTACGGCCGTCCGGATGACTGGGTGTTCAAGCGCAAGGCCGAGATCGAGGCACTGACGCCGGAGCAGGTGAAGGCGGCCGCCACCACGATCGACCCGGGCAGGCTCGTCTGGGTGGTGGTGGGCGACCTGAAGCAGATCGAGCAGCCGATCCGCGCGCTGAACCTGGGCCAGATCAGCATCGTCGATGCCGACGGCAAGCCGGTCGTGGCCAAGCCCTGACCGTGCACGGCGCTCCCCGGCCCGTCCCGTGCAGGGCGGCCGGGGACGTGTTCATTGCCCATCCATGCGCCCGCACCGCACAATGCGGGTGCTTTCCATGCACCGGAGTTTCGTGATGCGCCTGTCCGCCGTTTTCGTCCTCGCCCCCGCCGTCATGCTGTCGGCCTGCACCTGGGTACCGATGGAGCCGCAGGGGCGCGGCGTGCAGGTGGTCGCCGCCGGCGCCATCCCGGCCGGCTGCCAGAAGCGTGGCGAGGTGTCCGTGTCGGTCAAGGACAAGGTGGGCTTTTACCGCCGCGACCCGCTCAAGGTGAAGGACGAGCTGGAAACCCTGGCCCGCAACGAAGCCTCCACCGTGCCGGCCAACACCGTGCAGCCGTTGGACCAGCCCTACAACGGCAGCCAGCGCTTCGCCGCGCTGGATTGCCCGCGCCGCTGAGCCAAGCACGCGGGCCGTCGCGGGCTGCCGTCTGCGGCCATGACGGGGTGCAAGATGCGCTGCAAGGCTGCTGGCGATAGAATCGGCAACCTTTGCCTCCTATTCATATCCGGCGCAGTTCGATGATCTTCAAGAACGTCTCCATCGCGGGACTGGCGCACGTCGATGCGCCGCACACGCTCACTTCCGACGAAATCAACGAACGGCTCAAGCCGACCATGCAGCGCCTCGGGATCAAGACCGACGTGCTCAACGACATCGTCGGCGTGCACGCACGCCGCCTGTGGGACGACGAAACCCAGGCCTCCGATGCCGCCACCATGGCCGCGAAGAAGGCATTGGCCGACGCCGGCATCGAGGCCGGCAAGGTCGGCCTGCTGGTCAACACCTCGGTCAGCCGCGACTTCCTGGAGCCGTCCACTGCCAGCATCGTCTGCGGCAACCTCGGCGTCAGCGATTTCTGCCAGACCTTCGACGTGGCCAATGCCTGCCTGGCCTTCATCAACGGCATGGACATCGCCGCGCGGATGATCGAGCACGGCGACATCGACTACGCCTTGGTGGTGGATGGCGAAACCGCCAACCTGGCCTACAACAAGACCCTGGACCGGCTGAGCTCGCCGGAGGCCACCGCGGAGCAGTTCCGCAACGAGCTGGCCACGCTGACCCTGGGCTGCGGCGCCGCCGCGATGGTGCTGTGCCGCCGCGAACTGGCGCCGGAAGCGCCGTCGTACAAGGGCGGCGTGACCCGCTCGGCCACCGAGTGGAACACCCTGTGCCGCGGCAACCTGGACCGCATGGTCACCGACACCAAGATGCTGCTGATCGAGGGCATGAAGTTGGCGCAGAAGACCTTCGTCGCCGCGCGCCAGGCGCTGGGCTGGGCCGCCGACGAGCTGGACCAGTTCGTCATGCACCAGGTCAGCCAGGTGCATACCAAGGCCTTCATCACCGCCTTCAACATCGACCCGAAGAAGGTGCTGACCATCTTCGGCGAGCACGGCAACATCGGCCCGGCCTCGGTGCCGATCGTGCTGAGCAAGCTCAAGGAGCTGGGCAAGCTGAAGAAGGGCGATCGCATCGCCCTGCTCGGCATCGGCTCGGGCCTGAACTGCTCGATGGCCGAAGTGGTGTGGTGACAGCCGCCGCCGCACGCGGCGCCCGGTTGCAATGAATCAACGCGACGCCCGCGCCGAACGACGCGGGCGTCTGCATGTCCAGCGAGTGATCCGATGAACCTGCCCGGTTACCCCGCCCATCCCCGGCGTTTCCAAGTCCGCCCCGGCATCGCGATGAGCTACCTCGACGAGGGCCCGCGCGATGGCGAGGTCGTCGTCATGGTGCACGGCAACCCGTCATGGAGCTATTACTGGCGCACGCTGGTGGCGGGGCTGTCGGATCGCTACCGCTGCATCGTGCCCGACCACGTCGGCATGGGCCTGTCGGACAAGCCCGACGATGCGCCGTCCGCGCAGCCGCATTACGACTACACCCTGCAATCGCGCATCGACGATCTGCAGGCGCTACTGCGCCATGCCGGCATCGACGACGCCACGCCGGTGACGCTGGCCGTGCACGATTGGGGCGGCATGATCGGCTTCGGCTGGGCGCTGCAGCATGCCGCGCAGGTCAAGCGGCTGGTGGTGCTCAATACCGCCGCCTTCCCGATGCCGCCGGCCAAGGCCATGCCGTGGCAGATCGCGCTGGGCCGGCACTGGAAGATCGGCGAGTGGGTCATCCGCGGCTTCAACGCGTTTTCGGCCGGTGCCTCGTGGCTGGGCGTGGAGCGGCGCATGCCGGCGCAGGTGCGCCGCGCCTACGTGGCGCCCTACGACAACTGGGCGAACCGCATCTCCACCATCCGCTTCATGCAGGACATCCCGCTG
>DMID01000094.1:7784-8607 GCA_003449195.1 Lysobacteraceae bacterium
ACGTGCTGGAAGACAAGCACGAGGTGCTGGTGCCGGCGATCCGCGCCTTCCTCGATGCGCATCCGGTTTCGCAAGAGGCGCATCGGTGAAATCCGCACGGCTCGTCATCGACGTTCGGCGTGCGCTGTTCGAACCGATCGCACCTTTCGAGGCCGATGCGGTTGTCGCGTGCATCAACGCGTTGACCGCTTGCGCGCAGGGCGGGCGTGCCGGTGCTGCTTGTCCGGCATGAAACCCGTGGCGGTGCGATGCGTGCAGGCAGCGTTGGCACCGATCTGATGCTGGCCCAGAGCTTGGACGCGGATGATTTGCGGACACGCAAGGCGACGCCGGATTCTTTCCTCGGCACCGGATTGCAGGCATGGCTCCGGGCCGCGGCGGTGGATCATCTGGTGATCTGCGGCCATGCGAGCGAATTCTGCGTGGACACGACGGTGCGGCGCGCGGCGGCCTTGGGCAATGCCGTGATGCGGGTGGCCGATGCGCACACCGCCCACGACAAGCCGCACGCGAAGGCCGCAGCGATCCGCGCGCACGAGAATGCAACCCTGCCCGAGATCACCCGTTTTGCCGCACGCATCCAGGCCCTGCCCGGCGCCGACGTCCGGTTTGCCTGAAGGGTTCAGTCCGGCGGTGGATGCCGGTCACGCTTGGCTTGCTCGTCCCAATCGGCCTGCGTGAGCGGCGGCAGGCCGTGGGCGGCACGGGCCTTGTCGCATTGCGGGCTGGGCGTGCCGGATTCGAACGAGGCCGGCAGCTGCGCGCAGACCGACGGGCGGCGGGCGTGGATGGTGCAGCGGCTGTGGCGGCCGATGTCGGCATC
>DMID01000046.1:0-4267 GCA_003449195.1 Lysobacteraceae bacterium
CGTGACCGATGGTGCCCACGTTTACGTGCGGCTTGGTGCGTTCGAACTTACCCTTGGACATGGCTGCTTCTTCTCGGATGCTCGTTGAAAGGTTTCGGCAACTTGCCTGGAGTGGTGCTCACGAAAGGAATCGAACCTTCGACCTCCTCCTTACCAAGGAGGTGCTCTACCGACTGAGCTACGTGAGCGAGTTTTCTATTGTGGCACAAAAACCGCGCGCATGGACACGGGAATCAATGGAGCGGGAGACGGGAATCGAACCCGCACCATCAGCTTGGAAGGCTGAGGTTCTACCATTGAACTACTCCCGCTGCGGTGTACGACCGTTGCCACAACGTGGATCTGGTGGAGGGAGGTGGATTCGAACCACCGAAGGCGTAAGCCAGCAGATTTACAGTCTGCCCCCGTTGGCCGCTTGGGTATCCCTCCGGCTCCGTCCCCGCTGGCGCAAAGCCATTTGGGTCCGGGGTGAAACAGCCCGTAATTTTGTTCTGGCCACTCGAATCTGTCAAGCGATTTCGAACGGAATTTTCACCGAACGCCGAGGAAGCCTCCTCACACGTTGAAGCGGAAATGCAGGATGTCGCCCTCCTGCACGCGATACTCCTTGCCCTCCAGGCGCAGGCGCCCGGCATCGCGCGCGCCGGCCTCGCCCTTGTACTTGATGAAGTCGCCGTAGCCGATGGTTTCGGCACGGATGAAGCCGCGCTCGAAATCGGTGTGGATCACGGCAGCAGCCTGCGGTGCGGTGGCGCCGGCACGCACGGTCCATGCCCGCACTTCCTTCACGCCGGCGGTGAAATAGGTTTGCAGACCAAGCAGCTTGTACGCGGCGCGGATCACCCGGTTCAGGCCCGGCTCCTCGAGGCCGAGGTCGGCCAGGAAGGTGTCGCGGTCGGCGTCGTCCAGCTGCGAAAGCTCTTCCTCGATGGCCGCCGACACCGGCACCACCTCGGCACCTTCCTTCACCGCGCGGGCGCGCACGGCGTCCAGATGAGGGTTGTTGTCGAAACCGTCTTCAAGCACGTTGGCCACGTACATCACCGGCTTGAGCGTGAGCAGGAACAGGTCGCGCACCAACGCACGCTCATCCTCGTCCAGCCCGGCGGTGCGGCCGGCATGGCCGTCGGACAGCGCCTTGTACAGCTTCTCCAGCACCGGCTTGCGCGCCTGCGCCTCCTTGTCGCCGCCCTTCGCGGCACGCTCGGCGCGATTGAGCGCCTTCTCGACGCTGTCCAGATCGGCCAGCGCCAGCTCGGTGTCGATGGTGTCGATGTCCGACAACGGATCGACCTTGCCCGCGACGTGGATCACGTCCGGATGATCGAAGCAGCGCACCACGTGGCAGATCGCATCGACCTCGCGGATATGCGCCAGGAACTTGTTGCCCAAGCCCTCGCCGCTGGCCGCACCGGCGACGAGGCCGGCGATGTCGACGAACTCCACGGCCGTCGGCACCACTTTTTCGGGCTTGACGATGACCGCCAGCTCGCCGAGCCGGGGGTCGGGCACCGGCACCACGCCGACGTTCGGCTCGATGGTGCAGAACGGGAAGTTGGCCGCGGCGATGCCCGCCTTGGTCAACGCGTTGAACAGGGTCGACTTGCCGACGTTGGGCAGGCCGACGATGCCGCATTTGATGCCCATTGATTGCTCCAGATGATGCCGTGGCTCCGGGCTGCGGACCCGCAGGATCCGCAATCCGCAATCGCGGCCGGCTCAGACGTGCGCGGTGTGCAAGCGCTTCATCGCCTCGTTGAAATCGCCATTCACCGCCAGCGGAAGGACTTCCAGCGCCCCGTCCACGGCGCGGCCGATCATCGCATCGTCCGCCGGCGATGGACGGCCGAGCACCCAGCCCACCACCTTGTCCTTGTGGCCCGGATGCCCGATGCCCACGCGCAAGCGGTGGAACTTCGCATGCCCCAGCAGACGGATGATGTCGCGCAGGCCGTTCTGCCCGCCGTGGCCACCATCGAACTTCAACCGCGCGGTTCCCGGCGGCATGTCCAGCTCGTCATGGGCGACGAGGGTTTCTTCCGGCGCGATCTTCCAGAAACGCTGCGCAGCGAGAACCGACTTGCCGCTCAGGTTCATGAACGTGGCCGGCTTGAGCAGCCAGACAGGATGCCCGCCGATGTCCACCTTGGCCGTCTCGCCGAACAGCTTGGCATCCACGGCAAAGCCCGCACCCGACTTCTCCGCCAGGGCGTCAACGAAACGAAACCCGGCGTTGTGCCGGGTTCGCGCGTGTTCGGCCCCGGGATTGCCAAGGCCGACGATGAGCTTGATGGCCGCCATGATGCTGTCGGCAGGGCCCGCCACCCGGAAGATGGCGAGCCTTGCCGCGAAGGTCAGGCCTTCGGCTCTTCCTTGGCCGCATCGGCCGCCGGAGCAGCCTCTTCGGCCGCAGCCTCTTCCTCGACCGCAGCGGTCTTGGCGATGGCCAGCGGCAGGTCGTGCTCCTTGCCCAGCTTCAGCTGCGGGATCGTCACGCCGGCCGGCAGCGCGATCTCGGACAGGTGCAGCACTTCGCCCACGCCCAGCTTGCCCAGATCGACGACGATGTTTGCCGGCAGATCCTTCGGCAGGCACTCGATGACCACTTCGTTCAGCTCGTGGGTGATCACGGTGCCGGCGGTCTTGGCGGCCGGAGAGGCTTCCTCGTTGACGAAGTGCAGCGGCACGGCGGTGCGCAGCGCGGCATTCTCGTCCACGCGCTGGAAGTCCAGGTGCATGACGATCTGCTTGTACGGATGGCGCTGGATGTCGCGCAGCAGGACCTTCTGGATGTCGCCGTTGAGGCTCAGGTCCAGGATCGACGAGTAGAACCACTCGTTCTGCTGGGCCAGCCACAGCGGCTCGTGGTCGAGCTGGATGCTGACCGGAGCAAGCTCGCCGCCGTAGACGATGGCGGGGATCTTCTTGGCGAGACGCAGGCGGCGGCTCGCACCCTTGCCCTGGTCTTCGCGGCGTTCGACGTTGATAACGTGAGTCGTCATTTTTCTACTACCTGAGTTGTGGCCACCGGATGGCGGCGGTTGTTGCGGTCTGTCCGCGACCAGACAGACCGGAGGAGGCAGCCGCACAAACGGCTGCCGGAAAAATCAATGCGGCATCAATCCACGTACAGCGAGCTGACCGACTCGCCGAAGGCGATGCGGCGAATCGTCTCGGCCAGCAGCTCGGCCACGCTGAGCTGGCGGATCTTGCCGCAGCCCTGCGCATTGGGCGACAGCGGGATGGTGTCGGTGACCACCAACTCGTCCAGCTGCGAAGCGTTGACGTTGGACACCGCCGGGCCGGACAGCACCGCATGGGTGCAGTACGCGGCCACACGCTTGGCGCCGCGCGCCTTCAGTGCCGCCGCCGCCGCGCACAGCGTGCCTGCGGTATCGACGATGTCGTCCACCAGCACGCAGTCCTTGCCCTCGACGTCGCCGATGATGTTCATCACCGTGGCCACGTTGGCGCGCGGACGGCGCTTGTCGATGATCGCCAGATCCGCATCGTCCAACCGCTTGGCCACCGCGCGCGCGCGCACCACGCCGCCGACGTCCGGCGACACCACGATCAGGTTCTCGGTGCCGTACGAACGCCAGATGTCGGCCAGCAACAGCGGCGAGGCGTACACATTGTCCACCGGCACGTCGAAGAAACCCTGGATCTGGTCGGCATGCAGGTCCACCGTCAACACCCGGTCGGCAGAGACGGCGGTGAACATCTTGGCCGCCACCTTGGCCGTGATCGGCACCCGCGTGGAACGCAGGCGGCGGTCCTGGCGGGCATAGCCGAAATACGGCACCACTGCGGTGACGCTGGTCGCCGAGGCGCGCTTGAGTGCGTCGATGATGACCAGCAGTTCCATCAGGTTTTCCGCGCTCGGCGCGCCGGTGGGCTGCACCACGAAGACTTCGCGCTTGCGCACGCTCTCCAGGATCTCGACCTGCACCTCACCGTCGGAGAACTTGGACACCAGCGCCTTGCCCGGACGCACGCCCAGCTCATGGCAGATGTCGTTGGCCAGCTTCTTGTTGGCGTTGCCGGAAAAGATCAGCAGATTGCTGCGATCGTCCTGGATGTCCACGAATCACCTCGGATTGTGCAGCGGCGCCTCTTCGCGGGATTGCCGCGCAGCGTCGTTGGCGGTTGCTTTTTGCGAATACCACGAACCTTTGCGCCGACCGCCGCGCACCCGCGGAACCGGTCAATGGCAGGGGCGGCAGGATTCGAACCTGCGAATGCCGGGATCAAAACCCGGTGCCTT
>DMID01000046.1:4317-4714 GCA_003449195.1 Lysobacteraceae bacterium
CCCGCCGCAACCCACGCGGACAGCCCTTCCGGCAATCCCGCCAATGCAGCCTCGGCCGAGGCGCGATCGGGGAATTCGACGAAACAGCCACTGCCCGAGCCGGTCAGTCGCGGCAGGCCCCACCTGCCCAGCACGGCGAACGCGGCTTCCACCGCAGGTTCACGACGACGCAGGACCGGTTCGAAGGCGTTGCCGGACGCAGCTCCCGAAACGAAGTCGGCTATTTTCGCGGGCGCGGCATCCCGCGTCAAATCCGGCGACTGGAACAAGGGCCCGGTCGGCACGTGCACGCCCGGCGCCGCCAGCAGATACCACGCCGGCGGCAGGTCGATCGGCGCCAGCCGCTCGCCCACGCCCTCGGCCCAGGCATTGTGTCCGCGCACGAACACCGGCACGT
>DMID01000046.1:4763-5411 GCA_003449195.1 Lysobacteraceae bacterium
GCACGAACACCGGCACGTCCGCTCCGAGGCGAAGCGCCAGCCCGGCCAGCGCATCCGTCCCGAGCCGGGTGCCCCACAAGCGGTCCAGCGCCACCAGCACGGTAGCGGCATCGGACGAGCCCCCACCGAACCCGCCCCCCATCGGAATGCGTTTTTCGATGCCGATGGCGGCACCTTTTCGGTAATTGGTGGACTCTTGAAGGAGCTTGGCCGCGCGCACGGCCAGATCATCGGCCTCGGCAATCCCGTCCGCCGGCGGCAATGCCCGGCCGGCAACATCGAAGGATTCGCGGCGGATGTCCGGCCGGTCGAGCACCTTGAGCCGGATCGTGTCGCCCCAGTCGAGCAGGCGGAACACCGTCTGCAATGCGTGGTAGCCGTCAGGCCTGCGGCCGGTGATCTGCAGGAACAGGTTCAGCTTGGCCGGAGCAGGCCATGCCGACCAGCCACCGGCATCGATCCAGCCCGGCGTCACGGCGCGTCGGACGGCGCCGCCGCCCCCAGTTGCCAGGCATCCACGACCAGCCGAACCCGCGCCGAACCTTTCTCGGCCGAAACCCGGCCCGGCATGCGGACCGGCCCGTCGGCCAGCGTGGCCTCGGCCCAATCGCCGTAATCGAGCCGCCAGTCCTGCCGCACGGTGACCGG
>DMID01000184.1 GCA_003449195.1 Lysobacteraceae bacterium
AACGGCGCAGGGCTCAGCTGCGGCACGGCGACCGGCGCGGCTTCCACCGGCAGCAAGCGCCGCAGCAGCGAAGGTTTTTCCGGCGCCCTGGATGCCTCCCGGCCGCCCGGTGCGGGCGCGCCTCCGCAGGCACACAACAACGCGGATGCAACCAGCAGCGAGGCGCATCGACGTGCATTCTGGGCGGGAAACCGGTGCCTGTGCATCCGCGACGGGGTCATGGCCGGGGTTTGACGGTAGGCTATTGTCGCTTGGCGCGGCAAGCCGCGCGCTACTGGAATGGATGTGACCGAAGCCCTCTGGATCAACGCGCCCGCCGATCTCGACGCGCGTCTGCAATCACTGCCCGAACGCATCGGGCTGGATACCGAATTCATCCGCGAACGCACCTACTGGCCCCAGCTGGCCCTCGTGCAGATGGCGGTACACGGGGAGATCCTGCTGATCGACCCTCTGGTGCCGGGCATGCCGGAAGCCTTGGCCCGCTGGCTGACGCATCCGGACATCGTCAAGGTGATGCACAGCGCCAGCGAGGATCTGGTGGCTTTCAAGCACGCCTGCGGGGCATTGCCGCGGCCCTTGTACGACACCCAGATCGCCGCCGCGCTGGCCGGCATCGGCAGCGGCATGGGCTACCAGAAACTGGTCGAACAAGTCACCGGCGTCACCGTGGACAAGGGCGAGACGCGCTCGGACTGGATGCGTCGCCCGCTGTCGGATGCACAGTTGCGCTATGCGGCCGACGACGTGGCCTATCTGTTTGCGGTGCACGATGCCACCGCCGCGAAACTGGCAGAACTCGGCCGCAGCCACTGGCAGCAGGAAGATGCCGAACGCCTGCTGCGCGGCGTGGAGCAGGATGTCGAGCCGTGGCCGCATCTGGCAATGCGTGCAGCCCAGTTCCTCGACACGCCCTCGCAACATCGCCTGCTGCGCCTGCTGCGCTGGCGCGACGCGCAGGCCCGGCACGGCGACAAGCCGCGCAGCTGGATCCTCGACAACGAACTGGCGGTGACGCTGGCACGCAGCGCTCCGGCCACCCCGGCCGCGATGAACAAGCTGTTCGATGCCTCTCCCAAGGCACCGCGCAAGCTGGCCGATGCGGTGTGGCAAGCCTTGTCCACGCCCTTGCCCGACGAAGACGGCATGCCGCTGGCGCTCTCAGCGGACGAGTCGCACAAGCGTCAGCTGAAACGCCTGCAACAGGCCGTGGCCGACCGCAGCACCGCACTGGGCCTGCCCGACGGCGTACTGGCATCGCGCCGCCATCTGGAAGCCTTGGTCGAGTCGCACCAATGGCCGGCCGCACTGGACGGCTGGCGCCGCCAGCAACTGCACGACCTGCTGATGCCGCTGCTGGATTGATCTCCCGCGGCCGCGATGACGGGCTCTCCGGCCCGTCATCGCTCCGTCAGGCCAGACCCAGGCGCTTGGCCATCTGCTCGCGCATCAGGAATTTCTGCGGCTTGCCGGTGATCGTCATCGGGAAATCATCGACGAACAGCACGTAGCGCGGCACTTTGTAATGGGCGATCTGGCCCCGGCAGAAATCGCGCACCTGCTCTTCCGTCAGCGCAGCACCTTCGACCTTCTTGACCCACGCGCAGACCTCCTCGCCGTATTTCGGGTCGGGCACGCCGAATACCTGCACGTCGGCGATGGCCGGATGGCCATGCAGGTATTCCTCGATCTCGCGCGGGTAGATGTTCTCGCCGCCCCGGATCAGCATGTCCTTGAGCCGGCCGACAATGCGGCAATACCCTTCCGGGTCGATCGTGGCCAGGTCGCCGGTGTGCATCCAGCCCTCGACATCCAGCACGTCGGCGGTGCGCGCCGGATCGTTCCAGTAGCCTTTCATCACCGAATAGCCGCGCGTGAGCAATTCGCCCGGCACGCCGCGCGGCACCGTGTGGCCATCGCCGTCGACCACGCGCACTTCCAGGTGGGGCTGGATGCGCCCGACCGAATCCACGCGCCGCTCGAACGGGTCTTCCGGCACGGTCTGGAAGCTGACCGGGCTGGTTTCGGTCATGCCGTAGGCAATCGTGATGTCGCGCATGTTCATCTGCTCGATCACCCGCCGCATCACCTCCACCGGGCAGGTGGAGCCGGCCATGATGCCGGTGCGCAGCGTGCTCAGGTCGAAGCCCGCGAAGCGCGGGTGGTCGAGCATCGCGATGAACATCGTCGGCACGCCGTGCAGCGCCGTGCAACGCTCGTCCTGCACCGTGCGCAGCGTCAGCAAGGGGTCGAAACCCTCCCCGGGCACCACCATGCACGCGCCGTGCGTCATGCAGGCCATGTTGCCCAGCACCATGCCGAAGCAGTGGTAGAACGGCACGGGGATGCACAGCCGGTCGTGCTCGCCCAGCCGCATGCAATCGCCGATGAAACGGCCGTTGTTGAGGATGTTGCGGTGAGTCAGCGTGGCGCCCTTGGGGGACCCCGTGGTGCCGGAAGTGAACTGGATGTTGATCGCATCGTCCTGCGTCAACGTGGCCTGCAAAGCCTCCACGCGTGCCAGCGCACCGGCGTCGTCGCACGCGGCCAGCGCATCGAAACGCCAGCAGCCGGGCACGTCCTCGCCTTCGCCCAGCACGATCACGTGGCGCAACGCGGGCAGGCGTGCGGCCTGCAACTTGCCCGGCATGCAAGCATCCAGCTCGGGTGCCAGTTCACGCAGGATCGCCGGGTAATCGGAGGTCTTGAAGTTGCGCGCGAGGATCAAGGCGCGGCAATCCACCATCGACAACGCGTATTCCAGCTCGTGGCTGCGATAAGCCGGATTGATGTTGACCAGCACCAGCCCGGCGCGGGCCGTGGCGAACTGGGCCAGCACCCATTCGGCACGATTCATCGACCAGATGCCGATGCGCTCCCCGGGTTCGAGGCCCAAACCGAGCAAGCCGGCGGCGAGCCGGGTGACGGCGGCATCCAGCTCGCGCCAGCTCAGCCGCACGTCCTGCTGCGGCACGATCAGGGCAGCGTGTTCAGGCCATGTGGCCGCCACTCGCGCGAGATGCGCGCCGATGGTTTCTTCCCAGAGCGGTTGCGAGGTATCGCCGACAACATGGCTGTCGGATACGGAAATCGGAAACATGCGTCGCAATGACTAACAACGTCGCCACGGCGACGGGGCAGGCAGCTTAGCGCCTTGCCATCCTGCACGCGCTGAATGTCACGATTGCAAGGATCCGGATGCAATGTGCAAAAACGAAAACGGCACGTCAAAGACGTGCCGTTTCGTGCTGGACAAGTGGTGGAGCGGAGGAGGATCGAACTCCCGACCTTCGCATTGCGAACGCGACGCTCTCCCAGCTGAGCTACCGCCCCACGCGAGACGCGCATTTTAACCGCTTGCGTGCGTGAAAGCCAAGCACTTCCTGCGAAGCTCCCCAACGCGGATCGCGCAACCATGCGGCATGTGCAGACATTGTCGATACGACCGGACGGATCTCGAAGAAATCTCCTGCCTGCACGCAAAAACCGCTGGATTGACGATCAGCCCGGGAAAGCCGGGAACTTCTCGTCCGGATGCTTGGACTTCCATTCCTTGTAGGCAGCCGTGCCTTCCCAAGCCACGAATGCGCGCGGCGTGCGGCCCCGACCGGTCCAAGTTTCACCGTTGTGCGGCAACCAGTATTTCGGGGCAACTTCGCGCTTGGCCGGCTTTGATTCGCCGCGGGCACGGGTTTCGCCAGCACCGATCAGCGCCGCGATTTCGGATTTCTGCTTGCCGCTGAAATGCGGGGCGTAATCATGCAACAGCGTCATCACGTCGGCGAAGGCATCGCTGGCCTGCTGCTGACGCAGCTGGGCTTCCTGTTCTTCGAGCTTGCGCAGCTCTTCTGCCAACCTGGCCTTGGCCTCGGCAATGGAAGAAAGATTCGTCATGTTCGATTCACTCATGGAAATTCGGGGTTGATGGAATGGGCGGATTCGATACCGGACCTTCCTTTACCCGGATCTGGCATCGATTTTAAAGCATCTCCATGCAGGCCCGATGAAAACCACCCCACGCCGGAGGTTTTTGTTTACCTCGCCGAATACCGACCAAAAAGAAAAGCGGGCCGAAGCCCGCCTTCCTTCATGGCAGAACAGCCCGGAGCGATTACTCCGCGCTGACGCCCTCGCCTTCGGCCACGGCCTTCATCGACAGGCGGATGCGGCCCTGCTTGTCCACTTCCAGCACCTTGACCTTGACCACGTCGCCTTCCTTGAGCACGTCGCTGACCTTCTCGACGCGTTCGTTGGAAATCTGCGAGACGTGGACCAAGCCGTCCTTGCCCGGCAAGATCGTCACGAAGGCACCGAAGTCCATGATCTTGGCGACCTTGCCTTCGTAGATGCGGCCCGGCTCGACGTCCGAGGTGATCTGCTCGATGCGCGCCTTGGCGGCCTGCGCGGCAGCGGCATTGACCGAAGCGATGACGATGGTGCCGTCGTCCTGGATGTCGATCTGGGTACCGGTTTCCTTGGTGATGCCCTGGATGGTGGCGCCGCCCTTGCCGATCACTTCGCGGATCTTGTCCGGGTGGATCTTGATCGTCAGCAGGCGCGGAGCGAACTCGCTCAGCTCCGAACGCGGGGTGGTCAGGGCATTGGACATTTCACCGAGGATGTGCAGACGGCCGGCCTTGGCTTGGGCCAACGCGGTCTTCATGATCTCTTCGGTGATGCCGTCGATCTTGATGTCCATCTGCAGCGCGGAGACGCCTTCGGACGTGCCGGCCACCTTGAAGTCCATGTCGCCGAGGTGATCTTCGTCACCCAGGATGTCCGACAGCACGACGAAGTTGCCGCCTTCCTTCACCAGACCCATCGCGATGCCGGCCACCGGAGCCTTCACCGGCACGCCGGCGTCCATCAGCGACAGCGAAGAACCGCACACCGAAGCCATCGACGAAGAGCCGTTCGACTCGGTGATTTCCGAAACGACGCGGACGGTGTACGGGAACTCTTCCATCGTCGGCATCACGGCCAGCACGCCGCGCTTGGCCAGACGGCCGTGGCCGATCTCGCGGCGCTTGGGCGCGCCGAAGCGGCCGCACTCGCCTACCGAGTAGGGCGGGAAGTTGTAATGGAACAGGAAGTTGTCCTTGTACTCGCCGGACACGGCATCGATGATCTGGCCGTCGCGGGCGGTACCCAGCGTGGTGACCACGATGGCCTGGGTCTCGCCGCGGGTGAACATCGCCGAACCATGGGTGCGCGGCAGCACGCCGGCCTTGACGGTGATCGGGCGCACCTGATCCAGCGCACGGCCGTCGATGCGGACCTGGGTGGACAGCACGGCATCGCGCATGGTGTGGTATTCGAGCTCGCCGAATTCCTTGGACAGCTCGGCCTTGTCCCAGCCCTCGGCCTCGATGCGGCCGGCCAGCGACTCGACCACGTCGGCCTTGACCGCAGCGATGGCGTCGCGGCGCTGCAGCTTGTCGCGGATCTGGAAGGCTTCGGCCAGCTTGCCACCGACGGCGTCCTTCAGCGCGGCGATCAGGGCCTCGTTCTTGGCCGGGGCCGTCCACTCGCTCGGCTTGGTACCGGCTTCGACGGTCAGCTCGTTGATCGCGTTGATGACCTTCTGCATCTCGCGGTGACCGAACATCACCGCACCCAGCATCACGTCCTCGCTCAGCAGCGCGGCTTCGGACTCGACCATCAGCACGGCGTTGGAGGTACCGGCCACGACCAGCTCCAGCTGCGAATCGGCCAGCTCGGACACGGTCGGGTTCAGCAGGTACTGGCCGTCCTTGTAGCCGACCTTGGCGGCACCGATCGGGCCCTTGAACGGGGTGCCGGCCAGCGACAGGGCAGCCGAAGCGCCGATCAGCGCGGCGATGTCGCCCGGGATTTCCGGATTCAGCGACATCACCGTGGCGATGATCTGGATCTCGTTCTTGTAGTCATCCGGGAACAGCGGGCGGATCGGGCGATCGATCAGGCGCGAGATCAGGGTCTCGTGCTCGGTCGGGCGGCCTTCGCGCTTGAAAAAGCCACCGGGGATGCGGCCGCCGGCGTAGAACTTTTCCTGATAGTCGACGGTCAGCGGGAAGAAGTCCTGGCCTTCGCGCGCGCTCTTGGCGGCAACGGCGGTGACCAGCAACACGGTGTCGTCCATCTTGACGATGACGGCACCGCTGGCCTGGCGAGCGATCTCGCCGGTTTCCAGGGTGACGGTGTGCTTGCCGTACTGGAAGGTTTTGGTGATCTTTGCCACGTGGGTTCCTTGGATGAGGCTGTCTGTTGAACCGCCCGCGGCCCCTGCCGCCGACGGCTGGCCGGATGTCCCGGCCGGAGTTCGATGCTGCAAAAACGAAACCGCGGCGCATCGCTGCGCCGCGGCGGGGTATTCGATCAGCGACGCAGGCCGAGTTTCTCGATCAGCGCCTTGTAGCGCTCGACGTCCTTCTTCTTGAGGTAGTCGAGCAGGCTGCGGCGGCTGTTGACCATCTGCAGCAGGCCGCGACGGCTGTGGTGGTCCTTCTTGTGGACCTTGAAGTGGCCGGTCAGCAGCTCGATGCGCGCGGTCAGCAGGGCAACCTGCACTTCCGGCGAACCGGTGTCGCCTTGACCGCGGGCATTGTCGGCAATGATTTTCTGGGTGTCGATGGACATGCTTTTTCTCGGAGATGCGAAGCCGGCAGGAACGTGCGTGACGCACCGCGTGACTCGCCGTTGATGGATGCGCGCCGGAGCGGCGCAAGGACTGCCCCCGCAAGGGCGGCAAAATTGTAACGGAGCGCCCTGCCGCAAACAAGTTCAACGACTTGCATCGGCCCCGGGCAAGTTGAACAGGCGCTGTGGTGCCAGCAGCCCGGCCGAAACCTGGCCCAATCCAGCCACGCCGCCTGGCCCGGACACCGCCACCACCCCATCTGCAGGGGCATCGCCGGGCAGACGCAGGCGCTGCCCTTGCCTGAAACGGCTTTCCAGCTCCGCATCCAGCCTGACCTGCGGGAACCCGGCCAGCCCGGCATCCAGCGGCAGCAGGCAGGCCGCCCGCCCGGCCTCGTCCATGGCCTCCAATTCGTCCAGCCGGTGCATCGCGGGCTGCATGAAAGGCTCCACCCACAAGCGCCGCAGTGCGGTGATGTGCGCACCGCAACCCAGTGCTTCGCCAAGATCGCGCGCGATGCTGCGGATATAGGTGCCCGAGCCGCAGGTCACCCGCAGACGCAGATCGGCACCTTCCCGCCCGAGCAGTTCGATGGCCTGCACCTCCACCTCGCGTTCCGGCGCCTCGATGGCCTCCCCCCGGCGCGCCTTGGCGTACAGCGGTTCGCCGCCCTGCTTGAGCGCGGAATAGACAGGTGCGCGCTGGCGGATGCGGCCGTGGAACGGCGCCAGCGCCGCCCGTATGTCCGCATCGTCGAACATGGGCACGGCCCGCTCGCGCAGCACCTGGCCATCGGCATCGTCGGTATCGGTGACCACGCCGAGCCGGATGCCCGCCTCGTAGGCCTTGGCCGAACCGAGCAACAGGCCGGCAATCTTGGTCGCCTCGCCAAAGCACAGTGGCAGCAGGCCCGTGGCGAGGGGGTCCAGGCTGCCGGTATGTCCGCCCTTCTCCGCACGGAACAGGCGCCGGGCAAGCTGCAGGGCCGCATTCGAGCTCATGCCTTGCGGCTTGTCGAGCAGCAGGATGCCGTCCAGACGGCGGAAGACGATCTTCTGGCGCGGGGTCTGCATCGCGTATTCGGGGGATATCGGGTGGGCTGAAGCAGGATGACGACGCTTCGCCCTCGATTGCCATGCATGCCAATCAAGGGCGAGGCATCAACCAGGTGAAGCGGCGGCTCACGTCCGGGACGAGGCTGCGACCAATGCGGGAACCCACGTCGCGGGTAGACAACACATCCTTTCGATGTCGGTCTTTCTGCCTGTTTGGGCCGAGTGGAACGCCGCGAGATGCCTTCAATCGCCGGCGACGGGGTTCTCGCGCAGCAGGGTTTCGATGCGCTCGCCGCGGTCGACCGAGTCGTCATAGACGAAGTGCAATTCGGGCACGTGGCGCAGTTTCATCGCACGCGCCAACGCCATGCGCAGCTCGCGCGCGAGCTCCTTCAGGCCCGCCAGCGCCTCGGCCGAACGTTCGGCCTGCAAGGCGGTGAAAAACACCTTGGCATGGGCCAGGTCGCGGGTGACTTCCACGTCCGACACGCTGATCGAGGGCAGCCCGTGCTCGCGCACGGCGGCATGCACCAGCAAGCCGAGTTCGCGGCGGAGCTGGGCGGAAACGCGGTCGGTGCGGTGGAAGGATTTCTGCGGCATGGATGTTCCGGTTGAATGATGGCGGCGTGCGGCCCGATGTCGCCACCGGGCCGCACGTGAACGTCACAGCGTGCGCTGGACCTCGATGCGCTCGAAGCACTCGATGTGGTCGCCGGCCTTGACGTCGTCGTAGGCCTTCACGCCGATGCCGCACTCGGTGCCGCTGCGGACCTCGTCCACGTTCTCCTTGAAGCGACGCAGCGATTCCAGCTCGCCTTCGAAGATGACGGTGCTGTCGCGCAGCACGCGGATCGGCTTGTTCCGCTTGACCACGCCCTCGATGACCATGCAGCCGGCAACGGCGCCGAACTTGGAGCTGCGGAACACGTCGCGCACCTCCGCGGTACCGATGATCTCCTCGCGGATTTCCACGCCGAGCAAGCCGGAAGCCACCTGCTTCACCTGGTCGATCACGTCGTAGATGATCGAGAAGTAGCGCAGATCCACGCCATTGGCTTCGATGATCTTGCGCGCCGAGGCATCGGCACGCACGTTGAAGCCGATCACCGTGGCCTTGGAGGCGACGGCGGAATTGGCATCCGACTCGGTGATGCCGCCGACGCCGGCGTGGATCACGTTGATGCGGATCTGCTCGTTGGACAACGCCACCAGCGACTGCCTCAGCGCTTCCACCGAACCCTGCACGTCGGCCTTGATCAACAGGTTGAGCACCTGCTGCTCTTCGCCCTGACCCATCTGGGCCATGATGTCTTCCATGCGGTTGCCGGCCTGCTTGACCAGACGCGACTCGCGCTTCTTGGTCTCGCGCTGCTGGGCCACGCTCTTGGCCAGACGCTCGTCGTCGACCACGACGAAATCGTCGCCGGCATCCGGCACGCCCGACAGGCCGAGCACCTGCACCGGAATCGACGGACCGGCCGATTCGGGCTGGCCGCCGGTTTCGTCGAACAACGCACGCACGCGGCCGTATTGGATGCCGCACACGAGGTAGTCGCCCTTCTTCAGTTGCCCCTGCTGGACCAGCACCGTCGCGACCGGGCCACGGCCCTTGTCCAGCGAGGACTCCAGCACCACGCCGCTGGCGCGGCCTTCGCGCGGCGCCCTCAGCTCCAGCACTTCGGCCTGCAGCGAGATCGCGTCGAGCAGTTCGTCCACGCCTTGGCCGGTCTTGGCCGAGAGTTCGACGAACTGGGTATCGCCACCGAATTCCTCGGCCACCACATCCTGCGCAAGCAGCTCGTTCTTCACGCGCAGCGGGTCGGCACCGGACTTGTCGATCTTGTTGACCGCCACGATCAGCGGCACGCCGGCCGCCTTGGCCTGCTGCACCGACTCGATGGTCTGCGGCATCACGCCGTCATCGGCGGCCACCACGAGCACCACGATGTCGGTGATCTTGGCGCCACGGGCACGCATCGCACTGAACGCGGCATGGCCCGGGGTATCGAGGAAACTGATCACGCCCTTGGCGGTTTCGACGTGGTAGGCACCGATGTGCTGGGTGATGCCACCCGCCTCGCCCGAAGCCACCTTGGTGCGACGGATGTAATCCAGCAGCGAGGTCTTGCCGTGATCGACATGGCCCATGATGGTGACCACCGGCGGACGCGGCCGGGCATCGGCCTGCGCGTCTTCGGTCTGCGCCAGCAGCTCGCTTTCGGCGTCGTTGTCGCTGGCGCGCACCACCTTGTGGCCGAGCTCCTCGGTCACCAGCGCGGCGGTATCGAAATCGATGGTCTGGGTGATGGTGGCCATCACGNNTCTTGAACAGCGCCTTGACCACTTCGCCGCCCTTGAGGGCCAGCTTCTGGGCCAGATCGCCCACGGTGATGGCATCGCCGATGGCGACCTCGCGCACCACCGGCGCGGTCGGACGCTCGAAACCGTGCGAACCGCCGCCACTGCGCGATTGCTCGAACTGGCGGCGCGGCGGCTTGCCGGCCGTGCAGCCCTTGCC
>DMID01000114.1:0-5896 GCA_003449195.1 Lysobacteraceae bacterium
GCGCCCCCGGGTTCGGCACGCAAGGGGGCGCGTTCCCGGGCGGGTGGGGCGGCGCTTGGGGGGCAGCGCCGGTTCCCCCGCCGCAAGCCGCACGTCCAAGCCGCACGTCGATGACACCGGCAGCAAACGCCTCCGGGAACCCGGACCGCCGTTGAGCGGTCCGACCCGGCAGCGGTGCCATCAGGCCGCAAATCCGGCCTGCCATGCTGGCCCGCCCGGATGCGGTGCCGGTCGCCGCCGGGTCCAGCACGGCCCTTGCATCGCCTCCACAACCCTTCGCTTCCTTCACCTGCGCAATGCCCCTGGATTTCCCGACCATCGCCTTCATCGGTTTCCTGCTGAGCATCAGCCTGTCCATCGGTTTCTCGATGATCATGCTGGTGCTGCGCGGGCAGCGGGTGTTGCGGCTGTGGACGGCCAGCCTGTGGCTGGGCGCGCTCAGCCTGACCTTCCTGGCGCTGCGCCCGTACATGCCCGAAACACTGTCGATCCTCGCCGGAAACACCTGTGCGGCAGCCTCCGGGGTGCTGTTGCTGGGCGGGCTGGCGCAACACGTGGGCCATCGCGGCCCGGTGTACCGGCCGGCTGTCGCGGTCGCCGTCGCGTTCATGGCCTGCATGGCCTGGTTCAGCCTTGTCCAGCCTGATCTGGGCATCCGGCTGGGGCTGTACGGCCTGCTGTCGATCGTCTGGGACGTCTGGGCGATCGGGCTGCTGCTGCACCGCGCGCCGGCGGATATCCGCATCAGTTGCCGGCTGGCCTCCATCGCGTTTGCCGCCGATGCGCTGCTGTACCTGCTGCGCCTGTTCCTGCCGCCGTCCCTGCACGGGCAACAGGACATCATGCAGGCCGGCCTGCCGATGGAGGTGACCTACGTGGGCGGCACGCTGCTGGCACTGGCGCAATGCTTCTCGCTGGTGCTGCTGATCCTGGAACGGCAAATGGTGGACCTGCGCTCGATGGCGCGGCACGACGGCCTCACCGGCCTGGCCAACCGCGCCACGCTGAAATTCGAAGGCGGCAGGCTGTTCGGGCGCTGCCGTTCGCGCCAGCGTCCGTTGGCGGTGCTGATGCTGGATCTGGACCACTTCAAGCAGATCAACGACACCCACGGGCACGCCATCGGCGACGAAGTGCTGCGGCATGCCGCCCGCACCCTGCGCGGCGCATTGGCGGGCCGGCCCGGCCTGCTGGCCCGATACGGCGGCGAAGAGTTTGCCGTCGTGCTGCCCGACACCTCGCTGGCGCAGGCGCTGGCCTGCGGCGAAACCCTGCGGGCCACGCTCGCGGCCCAGCCGGCCATCGTCGAAACCGCCCGCATCTTGGTCACGCTCAGCATCGGAGCCGCGTCGGCCACGCCCGCCGACACCTCGCTGGACGCCGTGCTTGCCCGTGCCGACGCCGCGCTCTACAAGGCCAAGGCCGATGGGCGCAACCGCGTGGTCGGGGCCGATCCGCCGCTCGAGGAACTTCGAGCTTCACGCCATGTTGTAAAGGGTGCTTGACACCGCACGGCATGCACGGCATCTTCCCTGTCAAGCAGACTTGACAACCCGGCCATGCCAACCCGCGCCTGCCAGCGTCAGACTCCTTCCGGTTCCCGGTTGCCCGCCGCCCTGCAAACCGGAGGCGGGCGATGAAACTCTCCACGTGCTCGCATGTGCTGCTGGGCGTCGGTGCGGCATGCGCGCTGCTGGCCTTCGTGCCGATGCCATTCGGGCTGGACGCGCATGCACGCGGCAAGCTGGCCGGCGTCGGGTTCGGCCTGTTGCTGGCCGGCGGTCTGCGTTTCCTGATGCCGCGCTGGTGGCGCGAGCGTACCGAGGAAGAATTCCAGAGCCCGGCCAGCCGGCGCTACCGCCGCAGCGTGATGCCGGCCATGGCGGCCTATGTCGTGCTGGTGTTGCTGTCTTCGGCCCTGCTGCGCCACGGCATCGCCGCGCTGCCGCTACGCATGGCGGTGGCACTGCTGCCGGTGCCGCCCATCGCGCTGGTGATGCGCGGTTTCCTCGTGTACCTGCGCCAGGTTGACGAATTCCAGCGCCAGATCGAACTGGAATCCATCGGCGTCGGCGCGCTGGTGGTGTCGATGGCCTACGTGGCGGGCGGCTTCCTGCAGATCGGCAAGGTGATCGACGTGCCGGCCAGCGCGGCGATGGTCTGGGTGTTTCCGCTGATCTGCCTCGGCTACGGGCTGGGCAAGTTTCTCGCCCATCGCCGTTACCGCTGATGGGACGCATGCCCGGCCGCTGCTCCACCGCCCGCGTGGCACCGCGATGAACAACCGCCTGCACGAACTGCGCGACGAACGCGGCTGGTCGCAGGGGCGGCTGGCCGAAGCGCTGGCCGTCTCGCGGCAGACCGTCAACGCGCTGGAAACCGGCAAGTACGACCCCAGCCTGCCGCTGGCCTTCCGCATCGCCCGCCTGTTCGGCTTGCCGATCGAGGCGATCTTCATTCCCGAGGAGGAGTAAGCCCGTGCACCACCTTCCCATCCCTGCAGGAGCGCCCCTGCATGCAGCGTAAGCACAGACTGGCCATCGCCATCGTGGTGGCCGCCGGCCTGATCGGCTGGAACCAGTGGCAACGCCATCGGGCCGGAGACACGGCGGAAGCGGCGCCGGCCGCGGCCATCCGCGACGCCGACGGGCCGGCCCCGAAACGCCGGCTCGGCTCGCTCGAATTCGAGCCCTGCGCCTTGCCGCTGATGTCCGGCGCGGCATTGGATGCGCAATGCACCACGTTCGACGTGGCGGAAAACCCGGCGGCGCCGCAAGGCCGCAAGATCGCCCTGAACATCGCCTGGCTGCCAGCCAGCGAGGAAGCCGACGTCGCGCCCGACCCGGTGTTCTTCATCGCCGGCGGCCCCGGCCAGGCAGCGGTGGAAAGCTACCCGCTGCTCGATGCGGCCTTCAGCGAAGTGCGCAAGCATCGCAACGTGGTGCTGGTGGACCAGCGCGGCACCGGCAAATCCAATCCGCTGGATTGCCCGCTGCCCGACGACGACGATGCCGGCGACGACAACGACCCGGCCGCATCGCTGGCCCTGGCCGAACGCTGCCGCGACACGCTGTCGAAGAAGGCCGACCTGCGCTTCTACACCACCACCGATGCGGTGCGCGACCTGGACGCGGTGCGCGCGGCCATCGGCGCGGAGCGGATCAACCTGGTCGGCGTGTCCTACGGCACGCGCGTGGCCCAGCAGTACGCCATGCGCCAACCGCAGCACACCCGCAGCATCGTGCTCGACTCGGTGGTGCCCAACACGCTGGTGCTCGGCAACATCTTCGCGCGCAACCTCGACGATGCGCTGGCGCTGCAATTCGGCCAGTGCGAGAAGGACCCGGTGTGCCGCGAGAAACTCGGCGACCCGCGCAAGGAGCTGGACACCCTGCTGGACACCCTGCGCCGCAATCCGCCGCTGGTGCGCTACCGCGACGCGGCCACCGGCGAATTCGCGCAAACCCGCCTGCAGGCCATGCAGGTGGCCGGGCTGGTGCGCATGTACGCCTACATGCCGACGGTGGCCACGCTGCTGCCGGTGCTGGTGCACGAAGCCAACCAGGGCCGCTACGAATCGCTGACCGCGCTGATCCGCATGCTGCAGGGCCAGATGAAGGACGCGATGGCGATGGGCATGCAGCTGTCGGTGGTGTGCAGCGAGGATGGCGACGGCATCGCCGCAACCGGCACCGATGCCGGCACCGTGCTCGGCCATGCGCTGACCGACTTCATGGCCGCGCAGTGCAAGGCCTGGCCCAAGGGCGAAGTGCCGGCCGGCTTTCACGCGCCGTTGTCCACGCCGGTGCCGGCGCTGGTGCTGGAAGGAGAATACGACCCGGTGACGCCGCCGCGCTACGGCGAAGAAGTGGCCAAGTCGCTGCCCAACGGCCGCCTGCTGGTACTGCGCGGCCAGGGCCACAACGTCATCGGCGCCGGCTGCATGCCCAAGCTGTTTGCCCAGTTCGTCGAAAAGACCGATGCCAGGTCGCTCGACGCCAAGTGCCTGGACACGCTGGCCTACGCCCAACCCTTCACCAGCTACAACGGGTGGAACCCATGATCGTCGCCGAACACCTGCACAAGACCTTCCCCGGCAAGGGCCGCAAGGATGCCCCCGTGATCGCGGTCGACGATGTCGGCTTCGAGGCGCACGACGGCCAGATCACCGGCCTGCTCGGCCCCAACGGCGCCGGCAAGACCACCACGCTGCGCATGCTCTACACGCTGATGAAACCGCAAACCGGCCGCGTGCTGGTGGACGGCATCGACGTGGCCGCCGAGCCGACCGCAGCGCGCCGCCAGCTCGGCGTGCTGCCCGACGCGCGCGGCGTGTACAAGCGCCTGACCGCGCGCGAGAACATCGAATACTTCGGCGAGCTCAACGGCCTGGACAAGGCCACCGTCGCCGCGCGCATCGCTGTGCTGTCCGAAGCCTTGCAGATGGACGATTTCCTCGACCGCCGTACCGAAGGGTTCTCGCAGGGCCAGCGCACCAAGACCGCGATCGCGCGGGCACTGGTGCACGACCCGCGCAACGTGATCCTCGACGAGCCGACCAACGGCCTGGACGTGATGACCACGCGCGGCCTGCGCGAATTCCTCAAGCACCTGCGCGGCGAGGGCCGCTGCGTGATCTTCTCCAGCCACATCATGCAGGAGGTGGCCGCGTTGTGTGACCGCATCGTGGTGATCGCCCATGGCCGGGTGGTGGCGCAAGGCACGCCGGAGGATCTGCGCGCGCAGGCCGGCGAGGACAACCTGGAGGACGCCTTCGTCCGCCTGATCGGCTCGGAGGAGGGCCTGCACGCATGAGCGCTTCACCGTTCTCCAACCTCGTCACCGTGTGGCGCAAGGAACTGCGCGATTTTCTGCGCGACCGCCGCACGCTGATCTTCACCCTGCTGGTCGGGCCGCTGATCTATCCGCTGCTGATGCTCGGCGTCGGCAAGCTCACCCAGATGCGCACCGAAACCCAGCTGGAAAAGCCGCTGGACATCCGCATCGTCGGCCAGCAACGCGCCCCCAACCTGGTGGCGTGGCTGGCCGGGCAAGGCATCCGCGCAAAACCCGCAAGCGGCAGCGAAGCCGGGCAGTCCGCCTCGGTCGACGCCGCCATCCGCAACCAGAGCGAAGACGTGGCCGTCATCATCGCGCCGGACTACGTCGAGGACTGGCAGGCAGGCAAGCCGGCCACGGTCACGGTCGTCGCCGATTCCACCAGCCGCAACGCGGAGATCTACGTCGCCCGCGTGAAGGGCGCGTTGTCCGCCTACGGGCAGCAGGTCGGCGCGTTGCGCCTGCTGGCGCGCGGCATCGACCCGGGCATCGTGCGCGCGGTAGGCGTGCAGGACCGCGACCTGGCCACGCCGGAAGCCAAGCGCGGCGTGTTGATGTCGGTGATCCTGCCGATGCTGCTGGTGCTGTGGGCCTTCATCGGCGGTGCGCACATCTCGATGGATTCCACCGCCGGCGAGCGCGAACGCCAATCGCTGGAACCGTTGCTGGCCACGCCGGCGCCGCGCTGGGCCATCGTCAGCGGCAAGATGCTGGCCGCCACCACGCTCGGGCTGGTCAGCCTGGTGCTGACGCTGCTGTCGTTCAAGCTCAGCGCCACGCTGGCCAGCGGCATGATGCGCTCGCTCGACGTCAGCGGCCCGGCCATCCTCAAGCTGCTGCTGGTGCTGCTGCCGCTGCTGCTGATCGGCACCGCGCTGCTGACCTTCCTGTCGGCCGCCTCCAAGAGCATGAAGGAGGCACAGAGCCACATGGGCTGGCTGATCTTCCTGCCGATGGTGCCCAGCTACGCGCTGATGGCCTACCCGCTGAAGAGCCAGGCGCTGTGGCAGTACGCCGTGCCGTTCCTCGCGCAGAACCAGATGCTGGTGAAGGTGAC
>DMID01000114.1:5910-6370 GCA_003449195.1 Lysobacteraceae bacterium
TGGCGCTGCTGCTGTGGCTGGCAGCCACCTGGCGCTACAAGCAGGAGCGCCTGGCGATCTCGGGTTGAACTGCCGGCCTCGTCGATACCCGCCTGAAACAGGGAAGGCCCGGAAATCCGGGCCTTCCTTTTTGTTGCCGCCGCGTGCTGCCCGGCGTCAACCGCCGGGGTTGAACACCAGCGTGCGCCGCACCGTGACCGGGCTGCCGACCGGCTCGAACTTCCAGCGCCTGACGGTATTGACCGCTTCGCGATCGAAGATGCGCGCCGGCCGCGAGCTCAGCACGCGCGAAGACGTGACCGACCCGTCGGTGCCCACCGTGATCTCGAGCATCACTTCGCCCGAGGTGCCGGCACGCAAGGCCTCGGCCGGATAACGCGGCGCCGGGGTGCTGATCGCGCGCAGGCTCGATGCGCTCGCCGCCGGCTTGGCGGCTGCGGCGGCAGCCTGGCGTTGCTGT
>DMID01000016.1:0-145 GCA_003449195.1 Lysobacteraceae bacterium
CGGCGCGGCCGGGGGCGCCGCCTTCGGACGGCGGACGATCCGTCGGCTGGCTCATGCCTTGGCCTCGGCCAGCGCCAGGCGGCGCACGCGCCGGCGGTGCATCCACTCGGAGAAGCGCTCCATGTACAGGTAGATCACCGGCGTG
>DMID01000016.1:160-5060 GCA_003449195.1 Lysobacteraceae bacterium
GCAGCAGGCCGCCGACGATGGCGATGCCCAGCGGACGGCGAAGCTCGGAACCGATGCCGGTGCCCAGGGCCAACGGCAAGGCGCCAAGCAGCGCGGCGGCGGTGGTCATCATGATCGGGCGGAAGCGCAGCAGGCAGGCACGGCGGATCGCGTCGTGCGCGTTCATGCCTTCCTCGCGCCGCGCCTCGATGGCGAAGTCGATCATCATGATCGCGTTTTTCTTGACGATGCCGATCAGCAGCACGATGCCGACGATGCCGTCCACCGACAGGCTCATCCCGCAGGCCAGCAGCGCCAGCAAGGCGCCCACGCCTGCCGGCGGCAGCGTGGAGATGATCGTCAACGGGTGGATGTAGCTCTCGTAGAGCACGCCCAGCACGATGTAGATCACGATCACCGAAGCCAGCAGCAGCCACACCACGTCCGACTGGCTGGAGGAGAACTCCGCCGCCTTGCCGACGAAGCCGGCCTGCACCTGCAGCGGCGGCGCCACCTCGGCCTTGGCCGCATCGATCGCCGACACCGCCTGCGACAGCGAGTAGCCCGGGGCGAGGTTGAACGAAATCGTCACCGCCGGCAGCTGCTGCTGGTGGCTGACCACCAGCGCGGCCGGCTTGACCGTGGCATCGGCAATCGAGCCGAGCGTGATCGCCGCGCCGCTGCCGGTCTTGATGCCGATGTTGGACTGGCCGATGCCGGTGCTGGTGGCCGAGTTGCTCGACGAGGCCTGCCCGTAGGTGGTGGCGTTGCTGCCGGTCAGCGCGCCGCTGCCGTTGCTGCCCACCGCCAGCTTGTCCAGCAAGGCGGTCGGCGAACGGAACTCCGGCGCCACTTCCAGCACCACGCGGTACTGGTTCATCTGGGTGAAGATGGTGGAGATCTGGCGCTGGCCGTAGGCGTCGTAGAGCGTGTCGTCCACGGTCTGCATCGGCACGCCGAGCGCGCTGGCCTTCTCGCGGTCAACGGTCAGCTCGACCGCGCGCCCGCTCTCGGCCAGGTTGTTGTCCACGTCGCGGATCTGCGGCAGCTTGCGCATCGCCGCGGTCATCTTGCCCGCGTACTCGCGCAGCATGTCCTCGTCCATTGCCGACATCGAGAACTGGTACTCGGTGGCGGCCACGCGCGTGTCCAGCGTCACGTCCTGCACCGGCTTGAGGTACAGCGCGGTGCCCGGCAGGCCGGAAGCGGCTTTTTCAAGGCGCGCCAGCACGGTATCCAGATCGTCGCGCTGCCCGCGCGACTTCAGCACGATGCTGATCTGGCCCTGGTTGAGCGTGGGATTCATCGAGCCGACGCCGAGGAACATCGACACGCCGGCCACCGCCGGGTCGGCGCGCAAGGCCTGGGCCACGCGTTCGGAGCGCTGCTGCATCTGGGTGAAGGAAACGTTCTGGTCGGCGACCACGACGCCGGTGACCAGGCCGGTGTCCTGTTCGGGCAGCAAGCCCTTCGGGATGGCGATGAACAGCACCACGGTCAGCACCACTGCGCCGATCGCCACCCACAGCGTGGTGCGCTGGTGTTCCAGCACCACGTCCAGGGTGCGCGCATACAGTGCCACCGTGCGCGACCACAGCGTCTTGCGGCCGGCGGCCTCGGCGCGCTCGTGCGCGTCGTCGCCTTCGGGCAGCGCGTCGGGCTTGAGCAGGTAGGCGCACATCATCGGCGTCAGGGTCAGCGACACCAGCATCGAGATGGTGACCGCGATCGCCAGCACCCAGGCGAACTCGTGGAACAGGCGGCCGGTGATGCCCGGCATCAGCATCAGCGGCAGGAACACCGCCACCAGCGAGATGGTCAGCGACAGCACGGTGAAGCCGATCTGCCGGGCGCCAATCTCGGCCGCCTCCTTGCCGCTCTTGCCCTGCTCGATGTAGCGGACGATGTTCTCGATCATCACGATCGCGTCGTCCACCACGAAGCCGGTGGCCACCACCAGCGCCATCAGCGACAGGTTGTCCAGCGACATGCCGGCAAAGGCCATGATCGCGAACGTGCCCATCAGCGACAGCGGCACCGCCACCGAGGGGATGATCGTCGCCCACAGCCGGCGCAGGAACACGAAGATCACCGCCACCACGAGCGCAATGGTCAGCACGAGGGTGAACTTCACCTCGTGCACCGAGGCGCGGATGGTTTCGGTGCGGTCGGAGAACACCGTCAGCTCGACGCCGGCCGGCAGCACCGACTGCAGCTGCGGCAGCAGCTTGCGCACGTTCTCCACGGTCTGGACGATGTTGGCGGTCGGCTGGCGGCGGATTTCCAGCAGCACCGCGGCCTTGCCGTCGGCCCAGGCCGAGAGCTGGTCGTTCTCGACCCCGTCGACCACCTCTGCCACGTCCTTCAGCCGCACCGGCGAATCGTTGACGTAGGCGATCACCACGTCCTTGTACTGGGCCGCGTCGGTGAGCTGGTCGTTGGTGCCGATGCTGTAGGTCTGGGTCAGGCCGTTGAGCGAGCCCTTGGGCGCGTTGACGTTGGCCTGGGTCAGCGCGCTGCGCAGCTTCTCCAGGGTCAGGCCCATGTTCGACAGCTGCGCCGGGTTGACCTGGATGCGCACGGCCGGGCGCACGTTGCCGGCGATGGACACCAGGCCCACGCCCGGCACCTGTGCCAGACGCTGGGCGAGGATCGAATCGGCGTAACGGTTGACCTCGCGCAGCGCGACGCTGTCGGAGGTCAGCTTTAGGGTGAGGATCGGCGCATCGGCCGGGTTCACCCGGTTGTACACCGGCTGGTAAGGCAGCGACGACGGCAGCGTGGCCTGGCGGATCGCCGCCTGCACGTCCTGCGCGGCAATGTCGATGTCGCGGTCCATGCCGAACTGCAAGGTCACCGTGGACAGGCCGGCCGACGAATCGGAGGTCATCATGTCCAGCCCGGAGATCTGCCCGAACTGGCGCTCCAGCGGCGTGGTCACCAGCGCCGACATGGTGGTGGCATCCGCACCCGGGTACTGGGTGGTGACCACCAGCGTGGGTGCGTCGATCTGCGGCAGCGCCGACACCGGCAGGCGCTGGTAGCCGAGCAGGCCGAGCAGCAGCACGCCCACCATCAGCAGCGAAGTGGCGATCGGTCGGCGAATGAAAAGTGTCGAAAAACCCACGGGGCCAGTCCTTGCGAAACCTGCTGCGTCGGGAAGGGGTGCCATCGCGCGCCCCCGTCATCGGGCCGCTGCGGGAGCGGCCCGTGTGCCGTCAGTGACGGCGGCTGCCACCACCGCCGGGACCGCCGCGACCCTTCTCGCCCTTCATGGCTTTCTGGATCTCGGCCTCGGTCGGCATCGCCGGCTGCTCGCCGGGCTTGAGCGGCTTGACCTTGCTGCCCTGCTTGAGGCGGAACTGGCCTTCGCTGACCACGCGGTCGCCGGCCTTCAGGCCCTTGACGATCTGCACGTGGCTGTCGCCGTCTTCGATGCCCTGCACCACGGTCTGCATCTTCACCGTGTCGCCGGCCTGCAGCAGGTAGACGTAATCGCCGTCCGGGCCGCGCTGGACGGCCTGGCTGGGTACCACCACGCCTTCGGACACGTGGCCCAGGCCAAGGCGGACGTTGACGAACTGGCCCGGCCACAACGCGATGTCGGCATTCGGGAACACCGCGCGCAGCTTGAACGTGCCGCTGTCGGAGGCGATCTGGTTGTCGATCACGTCCAGCTTGCCGTCGCTGGCCACCGGGTGCGCATCGGTGCGGTCCAGCGCCACCACGTCGGGCGTGCCGCCGCGCTGCGCGCTGCGCACGATGTCCAGATCCTTTTCAGGCAGGTTGAAGGTGATGTAGATCGGCTTGACCTGGGTCACCGTCACCAGCGTGGTGCCGGTGGTGACCACGTTGCCGATGTCCACCGCGCGGATGCCGGCCACGCCGTCGATCGGCGAGAGCACGCGGGTGTACTGCAGCTGCACCGACGAGGCGCGCTGCGCCGCCGCCGCCGCGGCCACCGCCGCCTGGTACTGCTTGACCTGGTTGCGCTGGGTGTCCAGGTCGTTGCTGGACACGAACGGGCTGTACTTCGGGTCCGAGGAGCGCCGGTAGTTGGCCTGCGCGGTGGCCAGCAGCGCCTCGTTCTGCAGGCGCGAGGCATTGGCCTGGTCGTAGCTGGCCTGCAGGCTGCGCGGATCGATGCGGGCGATCACCTGCCCCTTCTTCACCTCGCCGCCTTCCTTGAAGTCCAGGCTCATCAGCTGGCCGCCGACCTGCGGACTGACGCCCACGACGTTCAGCGCGGTCACCGTGCCCAGCGCGGTGCGGTACACCGGCACGTCGCGCTGCACCGCGGTCTCCACGGTGACCGGCACCGGCGTGTTGTCGGAATTGTCCGAATCGGCGGCGTCGGCACCCTGCCGCTGCTGCTGGCCGCCGGCGTGCCCGCCGCCGCGCACCATGCGGAAGCCGACCAGCACCACCACCACAACCACGACCACGATCAAAACGCGCTTCCAGAATCGCGACATCCGGATGACTCCAGCCTGTGAGGCCAAGGGGGAGAAGGGGCGGGCAGCGCAGACGACGCAAGCCTGCATTCGGCGCGATTGTAGCCGCCGGCCCGCGGGCGATTAACCGCCAAAGGTCATTGGTGCGCGCAGGGCCGGCGCACATTCAGCTTGGGTACGCACGGCACCTCAATCGGCCGGCTGCAAGGCCTCGACCAGCAACTGCACCGCCTGTCCGCCGCGGTAATCGTCGGGAGCCAGCCGGTAGGCCAGGCGGACGCGTCCGGGCGTGCGTTCGCCGGTCCATCCGCCGAAGCGGATCGCCTGCAGCGGCTCGCGCAGACCGGGATGCCGCAGCACCAGCTTGAGGTGCCGGCCACCCACCGCGCGCGCGTCGAGCACCTCGAATTCGCCGTCGAACAGCGGCTCGGGGAAGCCCTGCCCCCACGGGCCGGCATCGCGCAGCA
>DMID01000074.1:0-2796 GCA_003449195.1 Lysobacteraceae bacterium
CGACGCGACGCTGCGCAGCCTCGCGGCATTGCAGCCACCCTACGCCCCGCGCGAGATCCACGTGCTAGCCGATGCAGCCCCGGAACCGCTGCCGGGCCTACCGCAGCTGCGCCACGTCGCCGCGACGACGCTGGCCGCACAGGCGCAAGCGATCAACGCACTCACCGCGACCGGCAGCTGCAGCTGGCTGCTGTGCGTGGAGGCCGGCGACGTGTTCACTCCCGCCGGCCTTGCCTCGACGTTGTTGACCGTCATCGATGCTCCGGATCTGCGCGCTATCTGCACCGACGAGCTGATGCGCGACGACGAAGGCAACCTGTCAGCGCTGCTGCGTCCGGACTTCAACCTTGACTTGCTGCTGTCGATGCCGGCGGGCATGGCGCGGCATTGGCTGTTCCGGCGCGAGGCATTCCTTGATGTAGGCGGTTTCGATCCCGCTTTTGCCGATGCGGCCGAATTCAACCTGTTGCTGCGTCTGATCGATGCCGGCGGCATCGAAGGCTTTGGCCATGTCCACGAGCCGCTGCTGATCACGCCGCCGCAACAGATTGCGAGCAAGCCGTCGGAGCAGCAGTCGATCCTTTGCCATCTGCGCCATCGCGGCTACGAGGAAGCCCGCATCGAGCCCACGCTGCCCGGCTGCTACCGAATCCACTACGGACACCGGGCCACGCCGGGCGTCTCGATCATCATCCCGACCAAGAACCAGTTTCGCCTGCTGCTGCGCTGCATCGACACTCTGATCGAAAAGACCGCATACAAGAATTACGAGGTGCTGATCGTCGACAACGGCAGCACCGAGGAAGACGCCTGCACGTGGCTGGACGGGCTGGAGGCGATGGGCAACCCGCAACTGCGGGTGATCCGCTATCCGCAACCATTCAATTATTCGGCGATGAACAACCTCGCCGCGCAGCATGCGCGCGGCGAGTATCTGGTACTGCTCAACAACGACACGGCCATCCTGCGAGAGGACTGGCTCGATGCCATGCTCAATCATGCCCAGCGCCCCGAAGTCGGTGCCGTGGGCGCGAAGCTGCTGTATCCGGATGGCAAGATCCAGCATGCGGGCGTGGTTCTCGGATTGCGCGGCCCGGCCGAACACCCCTTCATCGGCGAGTCGCCGGATGCTCCCGGCTACATGTATCGCTTGCAAGTGGATCAGGACTACAGCGCCGTCACTGGCGCGTGCCTGATGGTGCGCAAGTCGTTGTACGAAGAAGTCGGGGGCCTCGACGAAGAGGTCTTCAAAGTGTCCTACAACGACGTCGACCTGTGCCTGAAAATCCGCACCGCGGGTTATCTGGTGGTGTGGACGCCGCATGCCGTGCTTCTGCACGAGGGCAGCGTCAGCCAGGCCCGCGAGGACAAGGCCGTCATGGAAAAAAAGGCCCTGCGCTTTCTCGGCGAGCAGGATGCCTTCTACGACAAGTGGCTGCCTGTTGCCGCCCATGATCCGGCCTACAACGACAACCTGACATTGAGCGGCCCGGCCTTTCAGGTCGAAACCAACCCACCCGTGGCGTGGAACCCGCTGACCTGGCGCCCGCTGCCGGTTGCCGTGGCCTTTGCGGCAGACCAGGCCGGCTGCGGCCATTACCGGATCATCCAGCCCGCTGCCGCCATGCGCGATTTCGGGCTGGCCACGGCCGATGTCTGCCATCGTTACCTGTCGCCCGTCGAAATGGAAAGAGCTTCGCCGGACACGCTGGTGCTGCAACGGCAGATGACCGAAGACCAGATCAAGCTGCAGAAGCGTGTCGCCCGATTCAACAAATGCTTCAAGGTCGCCGAACTGGACGACTACCTGCCGCAGGTGCCGCGCAAGAGCGCACACCATGGCACCTTGCCGAAGGACATCCTGAAGACCATGCGCAAATCCTTGACGCTGGTGGACAGGTTCGTCGTCTCGACGCAGGGGCTGGCGGAAATGATGCAGGGCATGCACCCGGACATCCGCGTGGTGGAAAACCATCTGCCGTTGCACTGGTGGGCCGACGTCAAAGGCGAGCGGCAAACCGGCCGCAAGCCGCGCGTCGGCTGGAGCGGCGCGGCCGGCCATCGCGGCGATCTGGAACTGATCGCCGACGTCGTCGAAGCGCTTTCAGACGAAGTGGAATGGGTGTTCTTCGGCATGTGTCCGGACAAGCTCAAGCCCTTCGTGCACGAGATCGTGCAGCCAGTGGCGATCGGGGACTATCCCGGGCGCCTGGCAAGCCTGAATCTCGACCTTGCGATCGCGCCACTCGAAGACAACACGTTCAACCAGTGCAAGAGCAATCTGCGCCTGCTCGAATACGGCGCCTGCGGCTTCCCGGTGGTGTGCAGCGACGTCCGGCCTTATCAATGCGACCTGCCGGTCACGCGCGTGAAACCGCGTTTCAAGGAGTGGACCGAAGCCATCCGCATGCATGTGAACGATCTGGATGCAGCGGCCAAGGCCGGCGACGCGCTGCGCGAAGCGATTCACCGCGACTGGATGCTGGACGAGCAATACGCGAGGTTCTGGCTTTCGCAATGGATGCCCGATTGATGCCGCAACCGGCCGTCACGCCGCTCCGAGGCGATGGCGGCCGGGTCGAGGCCGTGCCACCGCGCAGCGCACCGGCGGGCATGGTCGGCATGCCAACGCGAGTAGGCGCATTGGCAGGACCGTACTTGCGGTGACTTTCGCAGTGGTCGAAGGCCGCCGCCCCGTGCATCGCCCGCTTTTCTCGAATCCGGCGGCGGCGACCACGCCGCGGCGGCCTCAAGCGCCGGGTGCGGCCTGCGGCAACAGCAGCATCGCATCGCCAT
>DMID01000074.1:2947-3202 GCA_003449195.1 Lysobacteraceae bacterium
ACCTCGAAGAGGCGGTCCTTCCCGGCGAACGCGGACACCAGCATCATCAGCGTGCTTTCGGGCAGGTGGAAATTGGTGAACAGCGCATCGATCGCGGCAAAACGATAGCCCGGGAAAATGAAGATGTCGGTTTCGCCCGCGAACGGCGCCAGCGTGCCGCCGCGCGCGGCGGTTTCCAGCGAACGCGCCACCGTGGTGCCGACGGCGACCACGCGGTTGCCGCGCGCGCGCGTGACGTGGATGCGCTCCACCAGC
>DMID01000081.1 GCA_003449195.1 Lysobacteraceae bacterium
CAGCAGGACGCGGGCGCCCTCGGGCAGGCGCGCGCCGGTCATGCCGGTTTCGCGCCGGCCGGTTTGGCGGAGTCGGCGGAGTCGGGCGATTCGGTGACGTCGGCTTCGAACAGGCGCATCAGGTCCTGGCGCGAATCCTGTGCGGTCTGCACCAGTGCGGCCTCGTCGTCGTAGATCAGGTACTGGCGACGCAGCAGGTCTTCGTCGTGTTCGCGGAACCGGCGCGTGTGCGCGGCGGCCACGTCCGGCGGCAGGCCGAGTTCGACCAGCACGCGCTCGCCCATTTCCAGGCTGGAGCCGAACACCTCGCGGAAGGCCTCCACGTTCATGTCCATCAGCCGCCATGCATGCTGGCGGTTGCGCGCGCGCGCCAGCACCTTGGCCTGCGGGTACATGCGGCGGATCAGCCGGCAGGCCTTGATGTTGGTGTCCGGGTCGTCCATGGCCACCACGAACAGGCGGATGTTGGCACCGCCGGCCGCGCGCAGCAGGTCCGGCCGGGTCGGGTCGCCGTAGTAGATGATGTTGCCGAAGCGGCGCAGCGTGTCCACCGTCTCCGGGCTGTGCTCCAGCGCCACGAACGGGATGTGCTGCGCGGTCAGCAGGCGGGCGACGATCTGGCCGAAGCGGCCCATGCCGGCAATCATCACCTGCGGCTGCTGGGCGGCGATGTCCGCGTATTCCTGCGCGTTGGGTTTGGCCTTTTCCGGCTTGGGCTGCGCGCTGCCGAGCCAGCGGCTGACCAGGATCAGCAGCAGTGGCGTCAGCGCCATCGACAGGCCGACGATGGCCACCAGCCGGTCATGGTTGGCCGGGCCGATCAGGCGGTAACGCAGGCCTTCGTTGAGCACGACGAAGGCGAATTCGCCGCCCAGCCACAACACGCTGCCCAGCATGAACGCGCTGCGCGGCGGCAACTTGGCCAGGCGGCCGATGCCGAACAACAGGCTGAATTTCACCACCAGCAATGTGGCTACGCCGCCGGCGATCAGGCCCGGCTCGGCGATGACGCGGGTCAGGTCGATGCCCATGCCCACGGCGATGAAGAACAGGCCCAGCAGCAAGCCCTGGAACGGCTCGATCTGCGATTCCAGTTCGTGGCGGAATTCCGAATCGGCCAGCAGCACGCCGGCGAGGAAGGCGCCCAGGCCCGGGCTCAGCCCGGCTTCCTGCATGAACCACGCGGTGCCCAGCACCACCAGCAGCGCACTGGCGGTGAACACCTCGGGCATGCCGGTGCGCGCCACCGCGCGGAACAGATGGCGCAGCACGAAGCGCCCGCCCAGCACCACCAGCGCGATCGCGCTGATGGCCTTGGCCGCGGCCTGCCAGGACAGCGTGTCGTCGTCGGCCGAGCCGCCGAGCAAGGGGATGGCGGCCAGCAAGGGGATCGCGATGAGGTCCTGGAACAGCAGGATCGCGAAGGCCAGCCGCCCGAAATCGGTATTGAGCTCCTTGCGCTCGGCCAGCAGCTGCAGGCAGACCGCGGTGGAGGACAAGGCCAGCGCGATGCCGACCACGATGGCCCCCTTCCATTTGAAGTAGCCCAGCTCCAGCCACATCACCACCGCCAGCACCACCGCCGTGGTGGCGACCTGCAAACCGCCCGCGCCGAAGATCGGTTTGCGCATCAGCTTCAGCCGGGCCGGCGAGAGCTCCAGCCCGATCACGAACAGCAGCATCACCACGCCGATCTCGGCGGCATTGAGGATGCGGTCGGCATCCTGCACGAAACCCAGCCCGTCCGGCCCGAGCATCACCCCGGCCACCAGATACGCGAGCACGGCACCCAGGCCGAGCCGCTTGAACACGGGCACGGCAATCACCGCCGCCAGCAGCAGCACCAACGCCAGTTCCAGACCGCCACCACTGCTGTGCATGTGCACCTCCTGCCGACATTATGCGGGCGCGGCGAGGCTTGCGCTTGGCGCACAAGGGCCAGCTTGAAGCGGTCACGGCCGTCTGCCATCGTCTCATGTCATTTCCGATGCCGGGAAATCCGTCATGACGAAGCGCTTGCCGATGGCCCCGTTCATTCTCCTGCCTGCGTTGCAGGCCCCGGCCGCCATGCCGAGCGCGGTACGCAAACAGATCGAATTCAGCCGACTGGCCACCGGCACCATCACCGTGGATGAAAGCGGGCCGGTGGCCGACTACACGCTGGACGGCGCCACCGATCTGGGCACGGAGCTGGTCGATTATTCGTTCGATCCCGACGCGGGGAAGGGCCATGAAAGCCGCTGGGAGGCCTGCATCCCCGGGCCTCGCCAACTGCCGCCGCGGCGCAACTGGGATGCTTCGGAGGCCATCGCTCCGGACAGCCTGGTCGCCGGCAGCGTGACGCCTATCGGCGAGCGTGTCGGCCGCTTGCGTCTGCGGACCCCGCTCGACGCGTCTTGAGCGCAGTTTCTGTCTTTGTCACAAATTGAAAAGCCCCGGATTTCGGGGCTTTTCGTTTCCAGCCAGCAGCGGCAATCAGCGCTTCATCGAGCCGAAGAACTCGTCGTTGGACTTGGTGTTCTTCATCTTGTCGAGCATGAACTCCATCGCGGCGATTTCGTCCATCGGGTGCGGATGAGCTTCTTCGAGGATTTGCATCTTCCCAGACAGTCAAAAACCCTGTTTTTACGGTGTTCTATGATAGTTGAAGGTGTTCATTGCCTGCGGTCAGGGCGATTGGTGGCGTACGAGGAACATGGGCTTGGTGGTCAATGTCGGAGTGCAAAGTCTGGGGGAAGGAGGGGGGACTCTATACGGTCAGTTCTCCGGAACAAACCGTCCACCGCTATAGCGCCAAGCCCTCTTTTCCGGAAGGCTTCGCACCTTCACAGCGCTGCCAGCTACATCAAGGTAGTAGTTGGTGCCATTCCTATTAACGTATCCGGGCAGAATCGCAGCACTGACATCCCGCCATTGCCGGCCATCGAAACGCTCCACGGTCAGGAAGGGCGTTCCGGCGTTGTTCTCGGTGTACATGACCAGCGTATCGGTCGAACCGGGCGGCAAGAGCATCTGCGTGCTGACATCCAGCTCGGCAAGCCCACTGGCGGCATCTACACGAGCAAAATCTGACACCGACAGACTGGAATAGTCGGGGTGCGATTTCAGAGCCGCAATAGCGTCATGAATGCTCTTGAAGCTAGGCGTGACTGCCGTTGCCTCGTCGCCGCAATCCGAAGCCAGAGGAGATGTGGTCCGGTTTGCCGTAACAAGCATCAAATGGGCTTCCAGTCGCTCTTCGTACATCTCATCCTCAGGCAGCGTCCGCAGGCCTGACAGCACGATGGACGCCACACCTTCCGCGCTGTAGGCGCACCCAGCCCGGCGTGCGACTTGTGCAAGTCTGAGCAGCTTTGCTCCTTCGGCAGGATTGGACACACACAGGGCACCGCCAAACTGGCGTAGCTGAGGACTCCGTGCGGTCGATGCGGTATCCAACTGGAAACAGAGGTTTACCCCTTCATCCGTCTCCTTCTGTGATGCGTCGCGGTATTCCCACTGCCCACTGACCGCCAAAGGAGCTACCTGAGCCTGCGATGCCAACGGGAATAGCACCAGAGCGACTACCAAGGCGGTTCGATTCAACATGCCTTCTTTCCTTGGGTCAGGTCAGTTCGAGTACGGCAGGCGATAGACAGACTGAGCCTTGTAACCGGGGTTCTGGGCTTCGGCAGTACGTCGGGCTTGGTCCGGAGTGCTTGCGTGTACCGTCACAACAAATGTGCCACTGCCGCCACCGGGACGGCCCATCTTCACTTCATACGTTGCCATGCCAATCCCCCTATCGAACACAGTGCTCCATGTTGTTGATATGCGCGGACATGAAGACGCTCGTATTCCGCCTGAAGTCCTCCGCCGTCTGGCCGCCATCCAATCCGCTGATGCATTTACAGGTGCGGACCCAATCACCACGGTCATTCCTAATCCCAACCTGTGGCAACGACTGGGCCGTCTCGTAGTAGTGGTTCGCGCAAACTTCAACGTATTCCGAAGTCGCATGTGCCTGCCCGACGATTGCCGTGAATGCCTGACCTGCAATGAAGTAGCCGCCAACCGCCAACAGGACAAGCGTTTTCCACGCCCGCCCTGACACAACTACCGGGGACTTCTTCGCCTTCCAAATCAGGTCTTCGCGCTTCATGAGGTAGCAGGGGAAGGCAACAATCCAAAGCAGCAACGTTACCGTTGCCCATCCGCCTGCCGACAGGTTGAAGAAGCCACTTCCATCCACCTGCTTTCCGATGCCATTCTTCGTCGCATCGAGATAGACCCAGACAGCGCTCGACGTCCCCCCACCTTTGAGT
>DMID01000157.1:0-1446 GCA_003449195.1 Lysobacteraceae bacterium
CTGCGCATTGCGCTCGGCGGCCAGTGCGCGGTCGCGCTCGGCGCGTTCGGCCTGCACCTGCGCGGCATCCACTTTTTCATCGGCCGCTGGCACGGTTGCGCCCTTGCCGTGACGGGCCTTGGCCTGCTCGCGCGCGATCTGGTCCACCTTGCCCTTCTTGGCCAGCCCGGCCTTGAGCAGTTGTTCCTGGAGCGGGTTGCGGATGGCCATGGCGGTTGCGGGCAGTCGTGCGGAAAACGGGGCGGGCAGGGTAGCGTGTTTGACGCGAGCCGGCGATGTGGCCGTGCTGGCGCGACAAGCCCGGTGGCTGGCTCGCATGGCGTGATGCGCCGGCCTTCCATGCCGGGCGTGGCATCCGGCGCGGTCGCTGTCTGCCAAGGTGATCTCCAGCGCCGACAGCCCTGCCACTGCCACTCGATGCCGGCGCGGATGCCGCCGGCCGATCCCCTGCATCGGGTGGCCACTGCGAAATGCGCCGTGCGGGCGATGGGCAGGTGATGCTTTCCGCCGCTCCGGCCTTGCTCAGGCTTGCGCGCTTTCCACCCGGTTGCGGCCGGCTTTCTTGCCGCGGTACAGCGCCGCATCTGCGTGGCGCATGGCCTGCGCCAGCGAGGCCTCGCCGTCGAAATGGCCAGAGACGCCCACCGTCACCGTGCAGCGCAAGGCTTCGTGGCCGGGGTGCCGCAGCATGGCGCTGGCTTCGATCTGGCTGCGCACGCGTTCGGCCACGCGCAAGGCGGTGGCGTCGTCCGCCTGCAGGCAGATCACCACGAACTCCTCGCCGCCCAGCCGGCAGATCAGGTCGTCCTTGCGCACCGCCACGCGCAGCACGTCGGCCACGCCGCACAGCATGGCGTCCCCCACGTGGTGGCCGTGGGTGTCGTTGATGCGCTTGAAGTGGTCCACGTCCACCATCAGCAGGCGGGCCTTGGCATCGGGCTGCCGGAAGTGCGCGCCCAGCGCCTCGGTCAAGCCGCGGCGGTTGAGCAATTGCGTCAACGGGTCGCGTCCGGCCGTTGCGCGCAGTGCATCGGTCAGGCGGCGCAGCACCAGCCAGATGATCGCCGGCGGCAGGATAGTGGCCAGCGAGCACATGTACACGTAGAAAACCATCTGGAACGAGGTGTCTGCGGCCAATCCCGCCAGACCGCCGTCCATCAGCCTGTCGAGCTTGGCCAGGTTGAGCACGCACAGGCCCGCGATCAACGCCGCGATCAGCAGCATTTCCACGCGCAGGTCGCGCGCAAACCGGCGTGCGACCTGCACCAGCACCGCCACCATGCCGGCCAACCACAACGCGCACGTGCCCGCCAGCATCGCGTGGCGCGCCGTCGCACCCCATGCCGCTTCCACCAGCACCTGCACGATGCCGTAGCCCGCCAGCATGCCGGCCAGCGGCAGCAGCAACGGCGCGGGCTGGCCGAAGAAGCGCGCCCCGCCCACGCA
>DMID01000157.1:1525-8037 GCA_003449195.1 Lysobacteraceae bacterium
AGAAGCGCGCCCCGCCCACGCAATACGCCGCCAGCGCGCACAGCGTGAGCGCATGGTTGAGCATGCTCAGCCAGCTCCACTCGCCCGAGCCGCCCAGCAGCTGCAACACGTAGGCCATGCCCAGCATCAGGTTGCCCGCCGCAAACGCATCCATGCCCATCGTGCCGCCCTGCAGCCGCCGGCTGATGAGCAGGAACATCACCGAAAAGCTCAGCAGGTAGACACACAGCATGCCTACGAGAAGGGTGGTCATCATCGGGATTGCGAGGTTGGGCTACGGGCGGGTCAAGGGCCGCTCCGGCCCCGTGGCGGCCTGTCAGGACGCGCGGGGATACGGCCAAGGGGCGGGCGACGGCATGCGCCGCCGCTGTCCGCCGCGCATCCTAGCGAATCCCGGCAACGGGGTCAGGCTGGCATGTGCTTGGAATGGCATGAACTGGAGCGGGCAAGTTCCGCCGTGCAAGCTCCATGCCATTCGCCGTGCAATGCGGTTGGGGGTGCGTGCCTTTGTTCGGTTTCCCGCACGGCAAGCTGTTGCGGGGCTGCGGCGGATGGCCGGCTTGCGCGGCGGCGCAGCGGCACGTGCGAGCGATGCCGTGTGTCAGGGGCGTGCGGTGAAGCGGGCCACCCGCGCGGCGGTGTCCGGATGGTCGCGGTAGTAGCGGGCGTTGTCTGCCAGTTGCAGCCAGCGCTGGTGTTCGGCCAGCAACGCGAGCAGTTGCTGGGCGGTGCGCGACAACACCTGCCGCGACGGCGGCAACGTGCCGCTGGCGGTGCAGCAATCCAGCAGCTCGAACACGCTGCGCATCCGCTCCGCGCAAAGCGATGCCTGCATGGCCGCACCGCTGGTCAGCACGTCCAGCGGCCCCGCGCCGAATTGCGCCAGCGCGCTGTCGGCATCGGCCATGTCCAGCCCCTGCAACACGTTCAACACCCGGTCCAGCGGCGTGGCCTCATCGAGCGGATCGAACACCGGCCCGGTGTTGGCGCAGACCTCGGCGAACAGCTGTCCGGCAAGCGTGCGGATGTCCGTGGGTACGTCTCGGGCATCACGGGTGGGAGTGGTGGCTGGCATGGGCATGTCCTGCATTGAAAGCCGCGAAGCATGTTGTTACTTATAAAGTAACAGACGCCAAGGAGGCAAGACGACATGCTGGGAGCCCGATCCACATGCATGCGGTTACGGTTTGGACGACGCGCGTTTCATCTTTGCCAACAGGCTGCGCGAGGCGCGGTTGGCGGCCGGGCTGACGCAGGAGGCATTGGGCATGGCGGCCGGGGTGGCGGTTGAAGTGGCCCGCACTCGCATCAACCGCTACGAGCGCGGCGTGAACGAGTGCGACCTGCGCACCGCCCGCAAGCTGGCTGCCGCGCTCGGCTTGCCGCTGGCGGCGCTCTACGCCGAAACCGACGAAATGGCCGAAGCCATCAAGGCCTTGGCGCAACTGCCGCTGGCCGAGCAGCGTGCCTTGGTGTTGGAGTTGAAGAAGCGAGTGAAGGGGTGATTTCACTTTCCCCAGTTCATGCCACTGCGCGCCAGGCAGCAACATCGGCCAAAATACATGTGGGCGACTTATAAATGAACCTGGCCCCGTTATTCCTTACTTGTTCTACCGGAATGTGAAATCACAACTCTGCGCCAATCCTCCGCAAGCAATAGCGTAGAATTATGACAGTCAATCACCTCGGTCCATCGAAGCACAGAACGCGTTCAATCTCGAACTCACCACGACCAGAAACGCAATGTATAGGAACCTTGTATTGAGCAACGAAAGCCTTAACTTTCTTCTGGTACGCAGTATCAGCTTTAGGATATTTTGAGCAGATAATTAGTCCTGCGGCTGGCATTCCGGTAGATTTTGGCTTTGAGGGTGACATGCATGCTTTCAGAAGCAGCATCGTCTCGCCGATCTGCAACACCGCGTGCTCAATATCGACACCCTTTAGCTCGACAATAACACTACCGATTTGCTCTTTTGTAACGACATAATCGGCTCCGGTCTTGTTCTTGACAACACCTCCGTCAACTCTCGTCCGATGGAATCTACTCCTTGTTGAGTTAATGAAGATCGCAACCCTACCATTCTCCTCCACCTTAATCTTAGAATCAGTCAAAATTTCACGTGCCGGAACGCAACTCATGCGGAGTGCTCCACACCTAAGAGCCCCATAAATTCTGAAGCAATCGCGCCCGATATTTCGTCAAGGTAATCGGCCTCTATTAGCCCATCTTCTGAATCCTGAATTCTCTCAACAATTCCGTCCCGAATGGCGTACGCACTTACTCTCCCCCCGTCAAGCCAATACTCCTCGGGTACGATGGATGCGACTGCCGAGTACTTTTTCCCGCGCTTCGTCCCAGCCACCTCCTTCGCCTTGATAAGATTGTTAATCTTGGCCAAAACGTATGGACTGTGGGTGGTTACGAACATGCTTGCCCGACCACGGGCCAAGGACAGGAATCTAACAAACACTTCTACCAACGCGCTTTGGGCCGCAGGAAAGAGATGAGCCTCCGGCTCCTCGATAAAAATTAGCTGCCTATACTCGTGCCCCACATATGCTCGGTTCTTCAACGCCAAAGCCAACGGCATCAGCTCCTGCTGGCCAGATGACAGGGCGGAAATTGGCACTTTCCTTCCATCGTCAGTCTTAAGATACTCGCGGCTACGCTCGCTAACCAATGAGCCACTCATCAGAGTGTCGAGCTTTTGGACAAAATCGTTCGGTAGCTTGCCGACGCCCGGATAGAATCGGCGCTCTCTCAGGCCTGCGTAGAGCCGCCCAAAGCGCAAGATCAACGGATCCAATACTCTGCCATGCTCGAAGGCAACGATGCTCTTACCCACGCTAGTGAAGAAGGAGCGTCCAGCGGGGATGAAAGTCTGAATTTCGTGATAATCCTCTCCCAGCTCCTTCCGATTTACTCGCCTGAGTTTTTCACGAAACTCGTACGATGCATTTATAGCGCGATGACCGATGATCTCCTCTGTACTTTGCTTTGGAACACTCCGGAAGAAATCGAGCGCAGCCGAATATTGGCTTTCGAAGAACTGCGAAAACAAGATACGGGTGTTATCACCTAGCTTCTTTCGATATTCGACACGTGAAATTTTAACCTGAAAAGCTCCGGCGGAAAATTCCAAGACGAATTTCCCCCCACCCCACGCCTCAACAGGAAACCATTCTTTGAACTTTTCTTTTACGTGCTCTTTGAATGCATCTAAGCCTTTTCCTTCCTCTACGAGCTGCCACTGCTCAGAAAAAAGGTCGTTAAAAAAAAAGGCAAGCTTAGAGAGGACACTTTTCCCGCTGGCGGATGGCCCGATGAGGACAGTCAGACTCGCAAGATCAATATCTGCACTCTTGATGCATGAAAAGTCCTTTACGACAAGCTTAGTAGTCATACCCCTCCCGACCTCAACACAGTTGGATACAAAAAGCGGCCTGAAGGCCGCTTTCTTTACAGAATGAGATTACATCAAACCCCAACCGGGTTCGCCTTCTCCGGGTCAATCTTGTACTGCTTGATCGCCCTTGCCACGTCCTTGCCGGTCATCTTGCCTTCCTTCGCCAGGGCGGCGATGGCGGCGTGGGCGATGTAGTAGCGGTCCACTTCGAAGAAGCGGCGCAGGTTGGCACGGGTGTCGCTGCGGCCGAAGCCGTCGGTGCCCAGCACGGTGTAGTGGCCGGGGACGAAGGCACGGATCTGGTCGGCAAAGGCGCGCACGTAGTCGGTGGCGGCAATGGCCGGGCCCTGGCGGCCTTCCAGCAGTTCGGTCACGTAGGGCTTGCGCTGTTCGGCCTCGGGGTGCAGGCGGTTCCAGCGTTCCGCGTCGAAGCCCTCGCGGCGCAGCTCGTTGAAGCTGGGGCAGCTCCAGATGTCGGCGGTCACGCCGAAATCCTTGTCCAGCAGTTCGGCCGCGGCGATGGCCTCGCGCAGGATGGTGCCGCTGCCCAGCAGTTGCACGCGCAACTCGCCCTTCTTGGGCTTGCCGGCGTCCTGCAGCAGGTACATGCCCTTGATGATGCCGGTCTCCGCGCCCGCCGGCATGGCCGGGTGGGTGTAGTTCTCGTTCATCAGGGTGAGGTAGTAGTACTCGTCGATCTGGTCTTCCAGCATGGCCTTCATGCCGTGCTGCAGGATCACGGTGACCTCGAAGCCGAAGGTGGGGTCGTAGCTGCGCACGTTGGGGATGCCGCCGGCCACGATCTGGCTGAAGCCGTCCTCGTGCTGCAGGCCTTCGCCGTTGAGCGTGGTGCGCCCGGCGGTGCCGCCCAGCAGGAAGCCGCGCGTGCGCATGTCCGCCGCCTGCCAGGCGATGTCGCCCACGCGCTGGAAGCCGAACATGGAGTAGTAGATGTAGAACGGCAGCATCGGCACGTCGCTGACCGAGTAGCTGGTGCCGGCGGCCATCCAGCTGGCAATGGCGCCCGGCTCGCTGATGCCTTGCTGCAGCACCTGGCCGGAGGCTTCCTCGCGGTAGTACATCAGCTGGTCGGCATCCACCGGCTTGTACTTCTGGCCGAACGGGGCGTAGATGCCGATCTGCCGGAACAGGCCTTCCATGCCGAAGGTGCGCGCCTCGTCGGCCACGATGGGCACCAGGTGCGGGCCCACCTGCTTGTCGCGCAGCGCGATGTTGAGCGTCTGCACGAAGGCCATGGTGGTGGAGTAGGTGCGCTCGCCGCTTTCCTTGAGCAGGCGCTCGTAGGTGGGCAGCGCCGGCACGGCAAAGGTCTTGGTGGACTTGCGGCGGCGCGAGGGCAGGTAGCCGCCCAGCGCGGCGCGGCGCTCCTTGATGTACTGCACCTCGGGCGAGTTTTCGCCGGGGTGGAAGAAGGGCACCTGCTCGGCGTCCTCGATCTGCTTGTCGGTCAGCGGGATGTTGAAGCGGTCGCGGAAGGTCTTGATGGCCTCGTTGTCCAGCTTCTTGGTCTGGTGCGTGGGGTTGAGCGACTCGCCGGCGCTGCCCATGCCGTAGCCCTTCACCGTCTTGGTGAGGATCACCGTGGGCATGCCCTTGGTGTTCACCGCCTGGTGGTAGGCGGCGTACACCTTGTGCGGGTCGTGGCCGCCGCGGTTGAGGCGCCAGATGTCGTCGTCGGACAGGCTGGCCACCATCGCGCGCGTCTCCGGGTACTTGCCGAAGAAATGCTCGCGCGTGTACGCGCCGCCGAAGGCCTTGCAGTTCTGGTACTCGCCGTCGACGGTTTCCATCATCAGCTTGCGCAGCACGCCGTCGGTGTCGCGGGCCAGAAGCGGATCCCAGTACGAGCCCCAGATCAGCTTGATGACGTTCCAGCCGGCGCCGCGGAACACGCCTTCCAGCTCCTGGATGATCTTGCCGTTGCCGCGCACCGGGCCGTCCAGGCGCTGCAGGTTGCAGTTGACCACGAACACCAGGTTGTCCAGCCCTTCGCGGCCGGCCAGTGCGATGGCGCCCAGGCTTTCGGGCTCGTCGCTCTCGCCGTCGCCCATGAAGCACCACACCTTGCGGTCGGACGGCTCGATCATGCCGCGGTGCTCCAGGTACTTCATGAACTGCGCCTGGTAGATCGCCGCCAGCGGGCCCAGGCCCATCGACACGGTGGGCGTCTGCCAGAATTCGGGCATCAGCCACGGGTGCGGGTAGGACGACAGACCGTGGCCGTCCACTTCCATGCGGAAGCTGTCCAGCTGCGCCTCGCCGATGCGGCCTTCGAGGAAGGCGCGCGAGTAGATGCCCGGCGCGCTGTGGCCCTGGATGTACAGCAGGTCGCCGGGGTGGTTTTCGCTGGGTGCGCGCCAGAAGTGGTTGAAGCCCACGTCGTACAGCGTGGCCGCCGAGGCGAAGCTGGCAATGTGGCCGCCCAGGTCGCCGGGCTTGCGGTTGGCACGCACCACGGTGGCCATCGCGTTCCAGCGGATCAGCGAGCGGATCTTCCATTCGATGGCCGCATCGCCGGGGCTCTTAGCCTCGTTGGCCGGGGCGATGGTGTTGACGTATTCGGTNNGGTGGTGGGCGAGAACGGCAGGTAGGCGCCGGAGCGGCGGGTCAGCCCGACCATGCCTTCGAGCAGCTGATGGGCGCGTTCGGCGCCTTCGGCGTCGATCACCGCCTTCAGCGATTCGTTCCACTCGCGGGTTTCGGCGGGGTTCGGATCGTTGTCGAGGACGTCGTTCAACCAGTTCATATCGCTCCCAGGGCCGCCATTCGGCGCAATCGTTTACAAGAAGCCCGAGTTTAGCGCAGGCATCCGCCGCCTGACTTCGCTACGCATGCGTATGGCGCAATGGTCTGACCGAAAGCGCCCGAATGGCGGGCTTCCGGCGCCATCGGGCGGCTTGTCCAGATGCGAAAACAGATATATCTTTTTGTGCATTGAAGATATATCGAAAGGTAAGCCCATGCGGTGGTGGGGACATGAAGGCGGTGGCCGGGCGGGCGGGCGCGGTGAACGGGGTGGCGAACGCTGCGGGCGCATGCTCGGGCGCGGCGACCTGCGCTGGCTGCTGCTGGCCCAGATCG
>DMID01000246.1:0-258 GCA_003449195.1 Lysobacteraceae bacterium
TGCTGCCGGCGCTGCAGAACATGACCGGCGAAGACCGCAATCCGGTGCGCGGTCCGCGCCCGTCCGGCCGAGAGGAGAGTGACCGATGAAGGCCCCGTTCTGGATCGCCCTGGGCGTGGTGCTGGCGATAGCCCTGACCGGCTCGGCCTACGTGGTCCGCGAGGACCAGACCGCGATGGTGCTCAACCTCGGCCGCGTGGTCCGCAGCGACGTCAAGCCCGGCCTGCATTTCAAGCTGCCGCTGGTGGAAACCGTGCG
>DMID01000246.1:352-11106 GCA_003449195.1 Lysobacteraceae bacterium
ACCGCCGCTTCCAGGTGCTGGAAACCGCGCCGGCGCGCTATTTCACCGTCGAGCAGAAGGACGTCAGCGTCGACTTCTTCGCCATCGGCTACATTGCCGACGTGCGCGCGTTCTACCGCGCCACCGGCGGCGACGAGCGCGTGGCCAGCTCGCGCCTGGCGCCGATCATCACCGACTCGCTGCGCAACGAGATCAACTCGCGCACGCTGCAGCAGCTGGTGTCCGGCGACCGCGCCGAACTGATCGCCAGCCAGCTCGGCGCGATCAACAAGGCCAGCCGCGAACTGGGCATGCAGATCGTCGACCTGCGCCTGAAGCAGATCGACCTGCCCACCGACAGCCAGGTGATCACCGACGTTTACGAGCGCATGCGCGCCCAGCGCCGGCAGGTGGCCAGCAAGCTGCGCGCCGAGGGCGAGGAGCAGGCGCGCACGATCCGTGCCGAGGCCGACCGCGAAAGCACCGTGCTGGTGGCCGAAGCCGAGCGCGACGGCCAGAAGCTGCGCGGCGAAGGCGATGCCGAGGCGGCAAAGATTTATGCCAAGGCGGCCGTGGCCGACCCGGGTTTCTATGCCTTCTATCGCAGCTTGGAGGCGTACCGCGCCGCCTTCGCCGACGGCAAGAGCGTGATCGTGCTGGAGCGCAACGACCCGTTCCTGCAGTACCTGAAGAGCGACCGCTGACCGATGCCGCGCGACCTGTTGGCCGCGCTGGCGCTGGTGGCGGTGCTGGAAGGGCTGTTGCTGTTTGCCGCGCCGGAAGCCTGGCGGCGCATGGCCGAGCATCTGCTCACGGAGCCTTCCGCGCGCTTGCGCCGGCACGGCGGGTTCGTGCTGTTGGCCGGATTGGCGGCCTTGTGGTGGATACGCGGCTGAACCGCGCAGTGCGGGGCGGTGGCGGGCGTTGCCGGAAACCCGGATAATGCACAAAAGCCGGATGGGCACAGCGCCTGTCCGGCTTTTTCCGTGTCTGGCCATGCCGATGGCGGCAGGCCCCGATGGCTTCCCGGCTCGCAAGGCCGGCCCGACACGCCCTTTCATGCGGCCCCGATGGCCGCAAGACACACAGGAGTCACCCGTCATGGGTCAGTCAGTCGTCGTTCTCGGCGCCCAATGGGGCGATGAAGGCAAGGGCAAGATCGTCGATCTGCTCACCGAGCCGGTCGCCGCGGTCGCGCGTTTCCAGGGCGGCCACAATGCCGGCCACACGCTGGTGGTGGGCGGCAAGAAGACCGTGCTGCACCTGATCCCGTCAGGCATCCTGCGCGAAGGCGTGCTGTGCCTGATCGGCAACGGCGTGGTGGTGGCGCCGGCGGCGCTGCAGAAGGAAATCGCCGAGCTCGAGGCGCTGGGCCTGGACGTGCGTGCGCGGCTGAAGATCAGCCCGGCCTGCCCGTTGATCATGCCTTACCACATCGCGCTGGATCAGGCCCGCGAAAAGGCCGCCGGCGGCAAGGCCATCGGCACCACCGGCCGCGGCATCGGCCCGGCCTACGAAGACAAGGTGGCCCGCCGCAGCATCCGCGTGGCCGACCTGCATTACCCCGACCAACTGGCCGAAAAGCTGCGCGGCGTGCTGGACTACCACAACTTCGTGCTGACCCAGTACCTCGGCGTGGAAGCGGTGGATTTCCAGAAGACGCTGGACGAGGCGCTGGCCTTCGGCGAATACGTCGAGCCGATGAAGCACGACGTGGCCGGCCTGCTGCACGACCTGCGCAAGCAGGGCAAGCGCGTCTTGTTCGAAGGTGCGCAGGGCGCGCTGCTGGACATCGACCACGGCACTTACCCGTACGTGACCTCGTCCAACACCACTACCGGTGGCGCGTTGTGCGGCACCGGCGTGGGCGCGGACGCGATCGACTACGTGCTGGGCATCGCCAAGGCCTATGCCACCCGCGTCGGCGGCGGCCCGTTCCCGACCGAACTCAACGACGCGCTCGGCGAGGAAATCCGCCAGAAGGGCCAGGAATTCGGCGCTTCCACCGGCCGTCCGCGCCGCTGCGGCTGGATCGACATCGTCGCGCTCAAGCGCGCCGTGGCGATCAACGGCATCAACGGCCTGTGCGTGACCAAGCTGGACGTGCTCGATGGCCTGCCGTCGCTGAAGATGTGCATCGCCTACCGCTACCGTGGCAAGGAAACCGAGTACGCGCCGCTGGACGCGCAGGGCTGGGAAGAGTGCGAGCCGGTCTATCTGGAGTTCCCGGGCTGGCAGGAAAGCACCCACGGCGTCACCGAGTGGGACAAGCTGCCGCCGGCCGCGCGCGCCTACCTGCGTGCGCTGGAGGAGTTGTCCGGTTGTCCGCTGGCCATCGTGTCCACCGGCCCGGACCGCGAACAGACGATGATCCTGCGCGACCCGTACGCCGGGTGATGCGCGCCGCTTGCCGGCCTTGGCCGGTGCGAGCACGGCAGTGACTGGACGGCCCGCGCAAGCGGGCCGTCCGCATTGGCTCGGAAACATCGGCACATGGCGCGGCAGGGCCGCGTGCCATCGGACGGATGCGGGCCGCTAGAATGCAATCGCCTTCCCCCATGGCGCTCCCTTGATGGCATCCAGCCGCACGCCCGAATCCGGCCCGCGCCGCTGGCCGATGACGCTCGTCCTCGGCGGGCTGGCGGCCTTCGGCCCGTTCTCGATCGACACGATCTTCCCGGCTTTCCCGCAGATGGCCGCAGACCTGGGCGCGGACAAGCTGCAGATCCAGCAGACCATCAGCGTCTATCTGCTGGCCTACGCGGCGATGAGCCTGGTGCACGGGCCGCTGTCCGATGCCTTCGGCCGCAAGCGCGTGCTGGTGGGCGGCCTGCTGGTTTACATGCTGGCTTCGGCCGGCTGCGCGCTGTCGCACGATCTGGCGACGCTGTTGTCGTTTCGTGCGTTGCAAGGCATGTCGGCCGGTGCCGGCCTGATCGTCGGGCGGGCGATGATCCGCGACCTGTTCCACGGGCAGGAAGCGCAGCGGCTGATGAGCCAGGTGGCGATGATTTTCAGCATCGCGCCGGCGGTGGCGCCGATCTACGGCGGCTGGGTGCTGGGCATCGGCGGTTGGCCGCTGATCTTCTGGAGTCTGGTGGTGTTTGTCTGCGTGTTGCTGGGCGGGGTGGAGCTGGCCTTGCCGGAAACGCACCCGCCCGAGCGGCGCATGCGTCTGGCGCCGGCGGCCTTGTGGCGCGATTACGCCTCGATCTTCTCCAACCCGCGCTTCCTGCGTCTGGCTGGCGTGGTGGCGTTCAATTTCGGCGGCTTGTTCCTGTACATCGCCTCGGCGCCGGAGGTGGTATTCGGCCTGCTGGGCCTGAATGAGCGCCAGTTCGGCTGGCTGTTCGTGCCGTTCATCGCGGGCATGATGATCGGCTCCTTCGTCTCGGCGCGCATGGCCGGGCGCATCGAGGGCACGCGGCTGGTGTCGGCCGGCTTCGCGATCAGTGCGACGGCGATGCTGTTCAACATCGGCTACACGCATCTGTCGCCGGTGCTGGCATTGCCGTGGGCGGTGCTGCCCTTGTTCCTGCATGCGCTTGGGCTGGCGCTGATGGTGCCGGTGCTCACGCTGGCGATCCTGGACATGTACCCGCAGCAGCGCGGTTCGGCGTCCTCCTCGCAGGCCTTCACCCAGTTGCTGGTCAATGCAGTGATCGGCGGCGCGGTGTCGCCGTGGTTGTCGCATTCGGGTGCGACGCTGGCAGCCGGTGCGGCAACGCTGGTACTGCTGGCCTGGCTGTGCTGGTTCTTCGAATGCCGCGCGCGCCGTGCGATGCTGGCGGCTGCTTCCTGAAACACGCAACGGAGTCCCCATGTCCATCCAGTCCAAGGCGCGCCGCGATGCGCATCGCCGCAAGGCCGAGCGCGAGCGCAACCTGCAACCGCAGGCGGCACCGATCGAGCCGCATGCCGAGCTGCGCGACCGCGACCGCCGCCTGCTGGCCGGCATCGTCCGCCGCGACGGCCAATGGGTGCTGGGCATGGATGGCCGCATCGCTGGCGAAACCGACAGTGCCGCGCGCGTGTTCGCGTTGATCCGCCGCGCCGCCGAACTGCACGAGGCCAAGGGCGTGCCGGTGCGGCTGGTGTATTCGGACACCTTGCGCGATGCCGCCAAGGCCGAGCTGGACGCGCAAGGCATCAGCCAGGCCGAGTACGACCACCAGTTGGCCGGCGAACTGGCCGTGGCTCCACCCTCGGCCGATTGAACGGCATGCTTGCAAACGCAAGTGTTGTGGTGCCCCGCGCCGGATGCTATTTCTCTCTGCCATGACGCTCCGGTCCCGCTCCTTTTTCTTCTGGTATTACGGCTTCCCCATGCCGTCGGCGGAGGAAAAGGTGTGCTCGGACTGAAACAGTCATCGAACCGAACCTCGAAACCGCCAGCGAAACCTGGCGGTTTTTTTGTGACCGCCGGAACGCCCCCACCGATCTGGAGTTTGCACGTGAACACCCGCACCGACGATTTGCGCATCCATGCCCTCGACGAGCTGAGCACGCCAGAGGAGATCATCCGCGAACTGCCGCTGGCCGCCGCGACCAGCCAGACCGTGGCCGATGCGCGTGGCGCGATGCACGCCATCCTGCATGGCCACGACGACCGCCTCGCGGTGGTGATCGGCCCGTGCTCGATCCACGACACCGCGGCGGCAATGGAATACGCCCAGCGCCTGAGCGAGCAACGCGTGCGTCTCGGCGACACGCTGGAAATCGTGATGCGGGTGTACTTCGAGAAACCGCGCACCACCGTCGGCTGGAAGGGGCTGATCAACGATCCCGGGCTGGATGGCAGCTACCGCATCAACGACGGCCTGTGCACCGCACGCGGCCTGCTGCGCCAGATCAACGGGCTCGGTCTGCCGGCCGGCTGCGAGTTCCTCGACATGATCACCCCGCAGTACATCGCCGACCTGGTGGCATGGGGCGCGATCGGCGCGCGCACGACCGAGAGCCAGGTGCACCGCGAGCTGGCTTCGGGCCTGTCCTGCCCGGTCGGCTTCAAGAACGGCACCGACGGCAACGTGCGCATCGCGGTGGATGCGGTGCAGGCGGCCTCGCATCCGCATCATTTCCTGTCGGTGACCAAGCAGGGGCGCACCGCCATCGTCGGCACCGCCGGCAACGAGGACTGCCACGTGATCCTGCGCGGCGGCAAGGCGCCCAACCACGATGCGGCCAGCGTGGATGCCGCCTGCACGACGATTGCCGCCGCGGGCCTGACGCCGATGGTGATGATCGACGCCAGCCATGCCAACAGCGGCAAGAAGCCGGAGAACCAGCCGCGGGTGATCGACGAGATCGCCGCCCAGCTGGAGGCCGGCGAGCAGCGCATCGGCGGGGTGATGGTGGAAAGCCATCTGCTGGATGGCCGCCAGGATCTGGTCGACGGGCGCGCGCTGACCTACGGGCAGAGCATCACCGACGGCTGCATCGGCTGGGACGGCAGTGTGGCCGTGCTCGAACGTCTGGCCCGTGCGGTGGAGGCGCGGCGCCGGCTGGCCCGACCGCAACGCCTGCGCAGCGCCGGCTGAAATCGCGTGGACGGGGCGTCTCCCTGATCGGGTGGCGCCCCGTGCAACGAGAGGGTCAGTGCGTTGCTTCGCAGCCGGCGAACAGGTCGCGGCGGCGGTCGTAGACCTTGGTCTGCACCTGCAACAGGCCGAGGATCGACGGGAACAGGTTGTCGTGGCTGGCTGGTTGCCGCGCGCGCTGGCGCACGCAGGCCAGATCCAGTCCGTGCGACTGGGCAAAGCCGGGCGAGAACCAGGTCGCCATCGGCACGTGGGTCTGCTCGGACGGCGCGATGGCATAGGGCACGCCGTGCAGGAACAGCCCCTTCTCGCCGAGCGATTCGCCATGGTCGGACACGTAGATCATTGCCGCGTCGTAGCCTGACTGGGCCTTGAGCATGCCGATGGTGTCGGCCAGCAGATGGTCGGTGTAAAGCAGGGCGTTGTCGTAGGCATTGACGATGTGGGCCGGATCGCACTGGCCCAGATCCTCGGTGTCGCAGGTGGGCGTGAAGCGCTTGAACGCCGCCGGGTAGCGCAGGTAGTAGGCCGGGCCATGGTTGCCGAGCTGGTGCAGCACGACGATGCGGTCCTTGCCGTCCTTCGCCTCTTCATCCAGCCGCGCTTGCAGGCCCTTGATCAGGATTTCGTCGTAGCAGCGGCCTTCCTGCGTGCCGCAAAGCTCCGCGTCCTTCGCATTGTCCAGCGATTCGAATGGCAATCCTTCGCACACGCCCTTGCATCCGCTCTGGTTGTCGCGCCACAGCGTGGCCACGCCGGCGCGGTTGAGCACATGCAGCAACGACTGGTGGCTGCGGATGGTTTTCTCGTTGTAATCGTGGCGTCCCCACGGGGAGAACAGGCACGGCACCGAGACTTCGGTGCTGGTGCCGCAGGAGCGCACCTGCGGGAAATTGATCACGTCCGGCATCGCGGCCAGCTGCGGCGTGGTCTGGCGGGCGTAACCGTCAAGGCCCCAGTTGGCTGCGCGCGCGGTTTCGCCGAGCACGAACACGATCAGGCGAGGTTTGCTGCCTGCGGGGCGGGCTGCTTGCCGCGCATCCTCGCCGATGGGCAACAGCGGCGCTTTCGGCCCGGGCGGCGTGGCCAGGCCCACGCGGGCCAGCGAAATCACGTAGTTGGACGGGGTGATCAGGTAGCGCACCGCCTTGTTGTTGCGCATCAGCGCCGACAGGTCCTGGAAGGAGGCCATCACGCCGACGCCGGCCACCAGCAGCACCGCGACCAGAAAGCCCAACCTGCGCAGCAGCGCCTGCATGGGCGGGCGCTTGCGCAGGCGCACGCGCCACAACAAAACGACCGGCACCAGCGCATACAGCAGCAGCGGCACGATCAACTTGGGGTTGATCAGCTCGCGGGATTCCTTCTGGTCCGTGTGCAGCACGTTGCGGATCATGTCCGGGTCGAGATAGATGCCGTACGCACTCATGAAATGCGCGGCGAACGCGGTGACCACGAACAGCAGCGTCAGCAAGGGCTTGGCCGACCAGCGCCATACCAGCAGGCCAAGCAGGAACGCCTGCGTGCCGGTGACGAACAGGAACAAGCCGATGGCCAGCCGCCACTGCGACGCGCCATGGGTGATGGCGGCCTGCCAGAACGAGGTGTTGCAGAACACGGTGAAGAACACGCTGGCCAGCAGGATCAGTGTGCCGGTGTCCAGTTCGGGTCGGAACGCAAGCCACCGGGAGTAGCCCGTCGCGCGGGGCTCCGGACTTTGTGCGGAATTCATCGGGAAACGGTCTCGCGTGGTGGTCGTATCAGGTGGCCGCGGGCAGGGGATGTGTTCCGGGCAGCGCAGCCCGGTCGCGCAGCATCCACCAATGCAGGGATAGTGCCACGAACCAGCAGCACATCAGCGTGGCGATGTCGTGCGAGACGAAATGCGCGCCCCGCAGCTGCTGGGAAATGCCGAACAGCAGCCCGAGCCCCAGTCCGAATGCCAGCCCCGCCCAGCGCCAGCGCGGCTTGATGCTGCACAGGAAGAAATACAGCGACAGCCATGCATAGCCGCCGCTGGCATGTCCTGCCGGGAAGCACGCCGTGGCCTTGCCCATGCCGGCGGGACGGGCCTCGAACAAGCCGATGAAAGGCTTGCCGCCGCCATAACGGACCAGATCCCACGGGCAGTCCATGTGGGTCAGGCTCTTGATCACGGTAACGGTGATGGTCGAGATGGCCACCGCCAGCAGCACGTAGGCCAGCGGGCGCCGCAACGGACGCCAATCCGGTTTGCGCCAGGTCAATGCCAGTGCGATGGCGAAGCCCAGCCACAGCAGCGTGCTGAAGCGCTTGCCCAACTGGTGGATCACGTGGCGGGTGAGGGGGCTGTCGCGCAATGCCCACTGCATGCCTTCCCAGCGGAACACGGCATCGGCCAGCCACTGGTCCAGACCGTTCATCGCCACGACCAGTGCAAACAGCAGCAATGCCAACGGCAACAGGTGCCACAGATAGAAAGAAGGCGTGAAGCGCAGTGCCGCGGGGCGTGGTGCCATGTCCGCAGCGGCGCCGCCTGCCAAGGATGCGCTCATCGGAGTATGGGGATCTTTTCTGATCCGTCGATCATCCGGACGCGGTTGTCGGAAAACGGTCGGAACGCCGGCCAGTGAGGCCTTCCCGTGGCGTGCGAGGTCTTGCCGATGGCAAGGGCGCTCCGATGAACCGGGCATGGCTCGGCCGGAGGACGGACTGGCCGGCCATCGTGGCGGCGGAGACAATGGCGGCAGGCAGGCGAGTGGCCGGCCACGGGAGGATCGGACGATGCGTTTGCTGGTGATCGAGGACAACCGCAACCTGGTGGCGAACCTGTTCGATTACTTCGAGGCACGCGGACACACCCTCGACGCCGCACCCGACGGCCCGACGGGCCTGCATCTGGCCACCACCCAGACTTACGACGCGATCCTGCTCGACTGGGGGCTGCCGCGGATGGACGGCAAGGAGCTGCTGTGTCGCCTGCGTGCCGGTCCGCACGGCGACGTGCCGGTGCTGATGCTGACCGCGCGCGATGAATTGCCCGACAAGATTGCCGGTTTCCGCGCCGGGGCCGACGATTACCTGACCAAGCCTTTCGCCCTGCCCGAACTCGAGGTGCGGCTGGAAGCCGTATTGGCGCGCGCGCAGGGCCGCAACCGCAACCGCGTGCTGCACGTGGCCGACCTCAAGCTGGATCTGGCCACGCTGGAGGCCACGCGCGCGGGGCGGCCGCTGCATCTGTTCCCGGCGTGCCGGCGCCTGCTCGAGGTGCTGATGCAGGCCAGCCCGGCGGCGGTGGGACGCGAGCGGCTGGAGCAGGCCTTGTGGGGCGACGAGCCGCCCGATGGCGACATGCTCCGCTCGCACATCTACGAACTGCGCCGCAGCGTGGACGGGCCGTTCGAGGTCAAGCTGATCCAGACGCTGCCGCGCGTGGGCTACCGCCTGGCGGTGCCCGGCGAGGACATCGCCCGTGCATCGTGAGCGCAGCCTGCGCACCCGCATCACCTTGTGGGTGCTGGCCTATGTCCTGCTGTTGACGGCGGTGCTGGTGGCGGCCGGCAACTATGTCAGCGAGAAGGCCGAGCGGCGGGTCTGGGATTCGCTGCTCAATTCCGAACTCGACCATTTCCTGCAGCGGCGCATGGCCGATCCGGGTTACCACTGGCAGGACACGCCGACGGTGCGCCTGTATGGCCTCGGCGACGACGACGCGCCGCCGGCAAAGTTCGCCCGTTTGCACCCGGGCTCGCACGACGGCATCCATCTGGACGAGCGCGAATACGTGGTATTGGTGCGCGACACGGGCGGGCGGCGCCTTTACCTGTCGCTGGATCTGGCCGAGTTCGAGCGTCAGGAGCGCACGCTGGACATGCACACCTTGCTGGCGGTGCTGGTGCTGGTGGTGGCGCTGGGCGTGCTGGTGGCGTGGAGCGTCGGCCGGCTGGTCGGCCCGCTCGGGCGCATGGCGGCGGACATCGGTGCGCTCAGTCCGGATCGCGGCGGCCAGCGCATCCGGGTGCAGGAGCCGGCCAGTGCCGAACTGGCGGTGATTGCCGATGCGCTCAACGGCTATCTGGAACGCAACGCCCGTTTCGTCGAGCGCGAGCGCGCCTTCGTCGACATGGCCAGCCACGAACTGCGCACGCCGATCGCGGTGATCGGCGGTGCGGCCGACTTGGCACTGGCCCAGGACGATCCGGCGACGATGCGCAACCAGGTCGAGCGTATTGCCCACACCGCGCGCGAAGTCGAGCAGATGATCGCGGTACTGCTGGTGCTGGCCAAGGACCCGCGCCGCCTGCGTGCCGCCGGTGAACCGATCGAGCCGGACCAGTGGCTGCCGAAACTGGCGAAGGACCACGTGCACCTGTGCGCGGGCAAGGATCTGGCCGTGGACGTGGTCTCCGGCGGCGGTCCGACCGGCATCGTCGCGCCGACCGCCATCGTGCAGGCGGCGGTGGCCAACCTGCTGCGCAATGCCATCGAGAACAGCGACCGTGGCCGCATCGTGATCGACCAGCCCGAGCCGGGCGTGATACGCATTTCCGACCCCGGGCACGGCATGTCGCCGGAAGAGATCAGCGCCATCTACGGGCGCATGGCGCGGGGCGGCCTGCGTGACGGCGGCGGCATCGGGCTCGATCTGATCGCGCGCCTGTGCGAGCACCTGGGCTGGCGCCTGAGCTTGTCATCGGACGGCGGCAAGGGCACTGAGGCAGTGCTGGACTTGCGTGCCCGCAGCCAAGGGCAGCCTGGTGCCGGTTGATGGGGAATGCCGGGGCCGCGGCAAGTCGTGGTGATGCCGTGCTGGGGAGTCGGGCGAGACCGGCCGCTTGGGCGAGTGCATCTCCGCAGCCGTGTTTGCTGCCTGATCGCTGAACGCTGGGCGCGTGGCAGCCTCGCCGGCATGCGGCAGCGGCAACAGGGGCATCCCCGGTCCCGGGAGGCACCCGTGATGCCATCGAGCGTGTCCGAGGGGCTCATGACGATTGCCCTGCGGCCAGCCCGATGCGTGGCCATGCGCCGTTTTGCCTGAATCGCCGGGCTCGTGCCTCAGTCGGCCGGCAGGCCATGCCCGCGCAGCCATGCGCGGGCATCCTCGGCATCCTGCTCGAACCAGGCGCGGGCCGAGCCGAGCCGGAAGGTGTAGCCCCACGCATCCATGTCGGCCATCAGCCGTTCGCGGCCGACACCGGGCAATGCATCGGCGAGGATGATCTGCAGGCAGCAGGTGGCGTCTTCCTCGGGCACCGA
>DMID01000246.1:11163-11632 GCA_003449195.1 Lysobacteraceae bacterium
GGCAGCACGATCAGGTGGCAGGCCTCGTGCAGCAGCGAATGCACCGGCGTGTCCGCACGTGCGTAGACGTCGCTGGCGATGATGCCGGCCTCCGGTTCGCCCCAGTAGCTGCCGGGGATGGCCGCACCGTCGGGCACGATGTTCAGGCGCAGGTCGAAACGCGCCAGCAGCGCCTCGACCGGCGCGCGCGGCAGCTCGCCGAGGCAGGTGACCGCAGGCGCCGGTGTTGCGGCGGTTTCGGCAAGCGGGCCGGGCATGGCGATGGCGTCGTCAAGGCCGCCCGGCGGATGCGCGAGTGGCGCGGACGCGGACATTCAGGCCTGTGCGGGGCCGTCGGGCAGAGCGACGGAAATGTCCAGCACGTCTTGGTTGCCGTCCTTGACGTAGTCCACCTTCACGGCTTCCACGTCGACGCTGACGTACTTGCGGATCACTTCCAGCAGCTCGCGCTGCAGCAGCGGCAGGTAAT
>DMID01000012.1 GCA_003449195.1 Lysobacteraceae bacterium
CGCAGGCCGAAATCGCCGAACTGCGCTGGATCGACCCGCACCCGCCGCACCCGGTGTCCGCGGCCCCGCTGAGCGCGAAGCATCTGCTGCCTTTGTGCCGTTGAATGAAGGCATGAGCGGCGTTGCATGCGCGATGGCCTGATGTTTCAGGGGCCGGAGGCGGCCCCGGTCCGGGTCACGCTCCGCGGCGGCCGCCATGGCACCGCGTGCCTCGTGGGACACGAGTCGCCACCATGACCTTGGACGCATGCGCGGTGGCGGCATGCACGGCACGCTGGCAGCGTCATCCGGAGGGAAGCCGCCATGCCGCATGTGCCGCCGTCAGCCTGCACCCGCATGCCGTCGATGCGCCGGTTTGGAACGGGCATGTGGCTTCCACGCTTTCCGTTGTGCGCCCTGTCCTTGACTGTCGTACTGACCTGTCTGCCACCGTGTGCACGCGCCGACGAGGTGAAGGGTGTGAAGGTCTCCGCTGCACAGTGCAGCATCGCCACCGACTACGACGTGCTGGTGGATACCGGCGGGGTGTGGCTGTTGCGCAAGGAGGGCGTGCCGCGCGAGGTGTTCCTGCATGACGGCACGCTCAGCATCGACCAGCAGGTACGGCCGGTGGATGAAGCCGATGTGCAGCGTTTGCGCGAGCTGGAATACGGCGCGCGACGGATGATGCCCGAGGCCGCCGGGCTGGCGCGCGAGGCGGTGAACATCGGTTTCGACGTGTTCGGCAACGTGGTCCAGGTGCTGACCGGCAGCGCGCGCAAGGCACGCAAGGTCGGAAGCTATCGCAAGGATGCTTTGGCCACGGTGGACGGCACGCTGGGCCGCGGGCGCTGGGAGCAGGACATCTACGACGAGAAGTTCGAGGCGCGGATGGAAGCAGCGGCCGAGGCCATGAGCGGGGCGATCGCGCGCAGCGTGATGTGGCAGGTGTTCACCGGTCAGGCCGAGCAGATGGATGCCCGTGCCGACCGGATGGAAGCCGAGCTGGACCGGCAGGTCGAAGCGCGCAGCAAGCAGATCGAAACGCACGCCGCCGCGATGTGCGACGAGGCGCGCCATCTGTATGCAGTGCAGCAGTCCTTGGATTATCGGCTTGATGATGGCCGGCCGCTGGAACTGCTGCGGGTGCGTTCCGATGAGGAGGATGTTCAGACCACGGCGGCCGCGCCGTCTGCGTCGACCGCTCCCGCGAACGATGCCAAGCCCGCCACCGCGATTGCGCCGAAGCCGGTGCCGGCGCGCCGGCAGCGGTGATGCTGTCGCAGGCACGCCGCCCCCGCGCGCTTGCAGCGGCGTGCTTGCGGTGTCGTGTTGCAAGAGAGACGGCAGACAAGCGAACGGCCCGTTGCCGGGCCGTTCGGGTGATGCACTGCGGCGGTTGGCGGCTTACTTCGTTGCAGCCGCCTTGCCGGCGTCCTTGCCCGCCGCCTTGGCGAAATCGCCGGCGCTGAACACGCTCAGCGTGTCCGGCTTGAAGGCGCGGCGGATCGCGGCGTTCACCTGATCCAGCGTCAGTGCCTGGAACTTGGCATCGAGGTCGGCGCTGAACTGCATGGTGCGGTCGTGGAAGGCGTTGTCGCCCAGCACGCTGGCCACGTTGTCGTCGCTGGCGCGGGCCTGCTGGCGCTCGACGAGGATGCCGGCCACGGCGTCCTTCAGCTCGTCGGCGGTGATGCCGCCGCTGACCAGGCGGGCCAGTTCCTCGCGCACGCCGGCTTCCACCTTGGCCATGTTTTCCGGTGCGGCGATGGCCTGGATCACCAGGCTGCCGGCATCGTCCAGCCCGGTGCGGCTGTCGTCGGCGCGCAGGCTGCTGCCGATGCCGTAGCTGAGGCCTTCCTTCTGGCGGATGCGGTCGCCCAGGCGCGACTTCAGCGCGCCGCCGCCGAACACGCGGTTGGCCACCAGCAGCGCCGGGTAGTCGGCATCGGTGATCTTCAGCGGCAGGTTGGCGCGGCCCAGCAGCACCGCGTTGGCCTTGTCCGGAGTTTCGAAACGCTCCGCCTTGGCCGCCACCGCGGTGTAGTGGGTGGCGATGGGCGCGTAGGGCTTGGGCGAGGTCCAGCCGGCAAACAGGCTTTCCAGCTGGGCTTTCACTGCGGCCGGGTCGAAGTCGCCGACCACGGCGATCTCGCCGTTGGCCGTGCCGTAGAAGTTGCGATGGAAGGCCTTCACGTCGTCGAGCTTGAGCGCCTTGAGGTCGGCGATGGACTCGTCCAGCGTCTTGACGTGCAGCGGGTGCCCCACCGGCCACGGGTCGAAATACTGCGCCAGCGCCATGCCGGCCACGGTGCCCGGTTCCTTGCGCGAGGCTTCGATGCCGGTGAGCATCTGCAGGCGCAGTTGTTCGAACTCGCTTTGCGGATAGGCCGGGTGGCGCAGCACGTCGGCGGCCAGCGCGATGGCATCGGCCAGCTGGTCCTTGCGGGTGGTCAGCGAGATGTTCGCGCCCTGCAGGCTGCCGGACACGCTGGCCTGCGTTTTCAGGGCGTCGAAGCGCTGGCTGATCTGCTCGCGGCTCATGCTCTGGCTGCCCATCATCAGCATCGCGCCGGCGATGCCGGCCGCCGACGATGGCGAGGCGGCCACGCTCTTCTCGTCACCAAAGTGGAAGTCCGCATCCAGCACCACCGTTTCGCCGCGGGTCTTCTTGGGCAGCAGCGACACCTTCAGGCCGTTGCCGAGGGTGAAGGTCTGGGTGCGGTCCTGGATGTTCTTCGGCGTGGGGTCGAAGGCTTCGCCGGCGGCCACGGCGGCCTTGCCCTTGTAGGTGGCGGCCAGCGCGGCGATGTCCGGGGTGGCCGGGATCTCGGCGCGGTCGGGCTTTTCGGTCGGGATGAAGCGGCCCAGCGTGCGGTTGCTCGGCTTGAGGTAAGCGGCGGCGACGCGATTGACGTCGGCGGCAGTCACCTTGGCGATGGCGTCGCGGGTGATGAACAGCAGCCGCCAATCGCCGGCGGCGACGAACTCGGACAGGCCCAGGCCCACCGCGTTGACGTCGGTCAGGTACAGGTCGTAGGCGTTGGCCAGGCGCTGCTTGGCTTCGTCCACTTCCTTTTCGGTGACCGGGCGGGCGGCGATGTTCTCGACCTGGTCGAGCAGGGTGGTTTCCACCTTGGCCGGGTCGCCGTCCTTGGGCACCACGGCAATCGCGCTGAACAGGCCGGGGTCGCGCAGCGAGTCGTCGCCGGCGCCGGCACCGGCGGACAGCTTGGTTTCCACCAGCGCCTTGTGCAGGCGTCCGGACGGCACGTCGGTCAGCAGGTTGGCCAGCACGTCCAGCGCCGGGCTGTCCGGATGGGCCAGGGCCGGCATGTGCCATGCCGCCATCACCAGACGCACGTCGCCGGTGCGGCGCACGTCCACTTCGCGTTCGCCGTCCTGGGTGGGCTCGACGGTGTACACCGGCGGCAGCACGCGCGTGGGCCGCGCGATCTTGCCGAAGCTGGCGTTGATCTGCTGCAGCACGGCGGCCGGGTCGATGCGGCCGGCGACGATCAGGGTGGCGGTGTCGGGCTGGTACCAGCGGTGGTAGAAGGCCTGCAGGCATTCGATCGGCACGTTTTCCACGTCACTGCGCGCGCCGATGGTGCTGTGGCCGTAGTTGTGCCAGAGGTAGGCGGTGGAGCGCACGCGTTCGCGCAGGATGCCCATCGGGCTGTTCTCGCCGCGTTCCATCTCGTTGCGCACCACGGTCATCTCGCTGTCCAGCGCGGACTTGGCGATGAAGGAATTGACCATGCGGTCGGCCTCCATGCCCAGCACCCAGCGCAAGGTGTCCTCGTTGGCCGGGAACGAGCTGTAGTAGTTGGTGCGGTCGAAGTAGGTGGTGCCGTTGTAGTTGACGCCGCGCTTCTTCAGCTCGCCAGTGATGTCGCCGTGGGTCGGCGTGCCCTTGAACACGAGGTGCTCGAGCAGGTGCGCCATGCCGGTTTCGCCGTAGTTCTCCTTGGCCGAGCCGACGCCGTAGGTGATGTTCACCGTGACGGTGGGCTTGCTGGCATCGGGGAACAGCAGCACGCGCAGGCCGTTGGGCAGCGTGTACTGGCTGATGCCTTCGATGGACGGGCCGCTGGCCACGCCCTTGGGCGGGGCGGCGTCGGCCCACGAGGGCGCGGGGGCGAAGGCCAGCACCAGGCACAGGCCCAGCGTGGCGGTACGGATCAGGGACATCGGGCGGACACTCCGTGCTCGCGGGGAAGGCACCGTCCTGCATGCGGCAGGACGGACTGGCCCGCGAGTATCCGCCTTCCCCGCGCGCCGCACCTGTGCATTCGGACAGGGTAGGGTGGCGCGCCCCGGCCGCGTTGCGCGGACGCGGCCGGGGATCACGGTGCGGCGGCCACCCTGGCGAAGAAGTCGTAGATGCCCTGGTCGCTCATCTTGCGGGCGTTGGCCAGCTCGCCTGCACGGGTGGCGTACACCAGCTTGCCGGCCGGCGAAATCACCACGGCGGCCGGGATGCCCTTGGCGATCGGGTGGCCATAGGCCTGGTCCAGTTCCAGGTTGCGGTCGAAATTGCCCACGTCGATCTTCACCACTTCGAAATGCTGCGCGACCAATGCGGCGTTCTGTTCGGTGTGCAGCGAGGCATCCAGTGCGCGGCAGTCGCCGCACCAGTTGGCGCCGAATACCAGCAGGGTCGGTTTGTGCGCGCGCTTGCCGGCGGCCAGCGCCTGCTTCACCTGCGCCTGCGCGTCGGCGTGCTCGTCGTAGGGCTGGGTGCCTTGGGGGGCGGTGTCGGCGGGCAGGTCGGCGGCATGGGCCAGCGGCGCCAGCGCGAGCAGGGAAACGAGCAGCCAGTGCTTCATCGGGCGAACCTCCTGTGCGGGCCTGCCATCGTGCGAAGCCCGTGCCGGCGGCGTCAATCGCGGCGTGTGGACGCAGGCGGAAATCTGCGGTGCATGCATGCGCATCTGTCGCCTGCCTGCCTGCCTGTCATGACATGACGTGACGTCACGTGACCGTGTGGCGGACGATGCCGGATAATCCGCAGGTGAACGACTTTCCCGACATCGCCGCATTGGTCGCGACGGTCGAGCCGCCGCTGGCCGTCCTGCACCTCGACGAACGCCTGGTCGTGGTCCACAAGCCGGCCGGGCTGATGGTCCACGACAGCAAGCTGGCACGCGGCGAGGCGGATTTCCTCGCCGACCGCATGCGCGCGCAGTTCGGCAAGCCGGTGTTCCTGATCCACCGGCTGGACCGCGCCACCAGCGGCTGCCTGCTGGCCGCGTTCGACCGCGACACCGCCAGCTTTCTCGGCAAGGCGCTGATGGCCGGGGAGATCGGCAAGGACTATCTGGCGGTGTGCCGTGGCTGGCCGGCCGAGGAGGATTTCCTCGTCGATCATCCGCTCGACGGCGGCCCCGGCAAACCGGAGAAAAAGCCGGCGCAGACGCGCATCCGGCGCGTGGCGACGGCGCAGATGCCGTGGCCGGCCGGCGGTTTCGACAGTGCGCGCTATGCGCTGCTGCGCTGCTCGCCACTGACCGGGCGCTTCCGCCAGATCCGCCGCCACCTCAAGCATCTGTCGCACCACCTGATCGGCGACACCAGCCACGGCGACGGCCGCCACAACCGCTTGTTCCGCATGCAGGGCGTGCACCGGATGCTGCTGCATGCCGAGCGGCTGACGTTCCCCGACCCGTCGGGCAGTGGCCGGATCGACGTCATCGCCGCGCCCGACGGCGAGTTCGCCAAGGCGCTGGTGCTGCTGGGCCTGCAGGACGCACTGGCGGTGCCTGCCGGCAATTGAGCCGAGCGTCCGCGATGCGGATGTCATCTTGCCGTCTACAATGGGGCCATGCCGAATCCGCCGCTCGTCGTGACCGCCACGCTCGCCATTCCCGACGAGGAGCTGGTGGAGCGTTTCGTGCGCGCCAGTGGTGCCGGCGGACAGAACGTCAACAAGGTGTCCTCGGCGGTGGAGTTGCGTTTCGACGTGGCCGCCTCGCCTTCGTTGCCCGAACCGCTGCGCGCGCGCCTGCTCGCCCG
>DMID01000041.1 GCA_003449195.1 Lysobacteraceae bacterium
CGCCACCGCCGGCAAGCAGGCCGATCAGGCCAGCATCGACCGCCAGGCCGCCGACCGCGACCTGGAGCGTTATCAGCGCGGCTTCGACGGCGGCGCGGTGGCGCAGGTGGACCTGGCCCGAGCCCGCGACACGCTGAAGAAGGCCGACATCGAACTGCAGAACGCGCAGCGCGAGGGCGGCCTGAAAGGTGAAGTGGCCCAGTTGGACGCCCGCAACAAGCGCCTATTGGCCGACCGCCAGCGCGCGGTGGTGATGGAGGTGCAGCGGCAGGTGGACGCACTGACGCTGCGTGCGCCGTTCGACGGCCAGGTCGGCCAGGTGCAGGCCGTGCAGCACACGCAACTGGCAGCCAATGCGCCGGTGCTGAGCGTGGTGGACCTGAGCCGCTTCGAGGTCGAAATCAAGGTGCCCGAAAGCTTCGCCCGCGACCTCGGCATCGGCATGCCGGCCGAGCTGACCAGCGGCGCCGGCAAGCCGTATCCGGGCGAGATCGGCGCGGTGTCGCCGGAAGTGGTCAACGGCGAGGTCACGGCCCGCATCCGCTTCACCGCCGCACAGCCCGAAGGCCTGCGCCAGAACCAGCGCCTGTCCGCGCGCGTGCTGCTGGGCACCCGCAAGAACGTGCTCAAGGTCGAACGCGGCCCCTTCGTCGAGCAATCCGGTGGCCGCTACGCCTACGTGATGGACGGCCGCACCGCCATCCGCCGCCCGGTGCAGCTGGGCCTGAGCAGCCTGGGCGAAGTGGAGATCCGCTCCGGCCTGCAGCCCGGCGACCGCGTGGTGGTCTCCGGCAGCGACCTGTTCGGCGATGCGCAGCGCGTGACGATCAGCCGCTGAGCGCCATGCCCATGCCCGCCGCACCCTCCCCTTTTCCGTCCCTGCCGCATCGGCCCGCTTCGCCGCGCGCCGTGCCGACACTCTCCCGGCACCGCATGGCGGCGGCGCGGACGGTTTCTTGTCCCCCCCGTCCCGGCGCCGTTTGAACGCCCGCCCCCCTCCAGAGGAACACGACATGCTCGAGATGCGCCAGGTATCCAAGGTCTACCGCACCGAACAGGTGGAAACGCACGCGCTGCGCGCGCTCGACCTGCACGTGAAGGAAGGCGAGTTCGTCGCCGTCACCGGCCCGTCCGGTTCGGGCAAGACCACCTTCCTCAACATTGCCGGTCTGCTGGAAACCTTCACCAGCGGCACCTACCTGCTCGACGGCGAAGATGTCAGCCACCTCGGCGACGACGCCCGCTCGCGCCTGCGCAACCGCAAGATCGGCTTCATCTTCCAGGGCTTCAATCTGATCCCGGACCTCAACCTGTTCGACAACGTCGATGTGCCGCTGCGCTACCGCGGCATGCCCGCCGCCGAACGCCGCCAGCGCATCGAGAAGGCGCTGGCCGACGTCGGCCTCGGCTCGCGCATGAAGCATTACCCAGCCGAGCTGTCCGGCGGCCAGCAGCAGCGCGTGGCCATTGCCCGCGCATTGATCAACGACCCGCCGATCCTGCTGGCCGACGAGCCCACCGGCGCGTTGGACAGCCGCACCGGCGAGGAGATCCTGGCCCTGTTCAAGCGCCTGCGCGATTCTGGCCACACCGTGGTGCTGATCACCCACGACCCGGGCGTGGCCGCGCATGCCGACCGCATCTACGTGATGCACGACGGCCGGCTGCACCTGCAGGAGGAGGCCGCATGAACTTCACCGACATCCTGCGCACCGCGATCTTCTCGCTGCGCGGCAACTGGATGCGCAGCGCGCTGACCTCGCTGGGCGTGATCATCGGCATCGCCGCGGTGATCGTGATGGTCTCGGTCGGGCAGGGCACGCAGGCGCAGATCGACAAGCAGATGTCCGGCCTGGGCGCGCAGCGGCTGGACATCATGCCCGGCTCCGGCAAGGGGCCACCGGGCGCGGGCGGCGCGCGCCAGAGCGCCAGCAGCTTCTTCACCCTCAGCGAGGGCGATGTGGACGCCATCCGCGAACAGGTGCCCGAAGTGCAGTGCGTGGCCGGCGTGCTGCGCGGCAGCGTGCAGGTGGTGTACGCCGAGAACAACGCCTCCACCAGTTGGCAGGGTGTGCAGCCGGATTTCTTCTTGATCAACAGCTGGACGCTGGATCAGGGCCAGCTGTTCGACACCCAGGACTACGGCAGTGCGGCCAAGAAGGTGATTCTCGGCGACACCGTGCGCAAGACCCTGTTCGGCGACGACAGCGGCGTCGGCCAGACCATCCGCCTCGGCCGCGTGCCGTTCGAGGTGGTCGGCACGCTCAAGGCCAAGGGGCCGGGCAGCTTCGGCCAGGACCAGGACGACGTGGTGATGGTGCCGCTGGCCACCGGTCGCGGCCGCCTGATGGGCATGATGGGCTTGCCGCCGGGCGCGGTGATGCAGATCAGCCTGACGGTGAACGACGTGAAGGATCTGGATTACGCGCAAGGCGAGGTCGAATCGCTGCTGCGCCAGCGCCACAAGATCAAGCCCGGCGACGAGGACGACTTCAGCGTGCGCAACATCGCCCAGATCGTCTCGGCCCGCAACGAAACCACCAGCCTGATGTCGTGGCTGCTCGGCGCGGTGGCGACGATCTCGCTGATCGTCGGCGGCATCGGCATCATGAACATCATGCTGGTGTCGGTGACCGAGCGCATCCGCGAGATCGGCCTGCGCATGGCCGTCGGTGCGGGGCCAGGCGACATCCGCCGGCAGTTTCTGGCCGAAGCGATGCTGATCTCGCTGATCGGCGGCGCCATCGGCATCGCCATCGGCGTGGCCGGCGCGCTGCTCGCCAGCCGTTTCGGCGCGCTGCCGGTGGCGCTGAACTGGAAGGTGGTGACGCTGGCGGCCGGGTTCTCGGTGGCTACCGGCCTGTTCTTCGGCTACTACCCGGCGCGCAAGGCCAGCCAGCTCGACCCGATCGAGGCCTTGCGCCAGCAGTGAGTCGCCGGTGCCGGGCGCGGTGTCGCCCGGCATCAGCTCACTTGCGCGGCGGCGCTCCAGGCCTGCATGCGCTGGCGCAGCTCGTCCTCCGGCACGTCCTCGACGTGGCTGGCCAGCGACCAGCGATGGCCGAACGGGTCGATCACGCTGCCCATGCGGTCGCCCCAGAATTCGGTCTGCACGGCCCGCTCGATGGTGGCGCCGGCCCTGACGGCCCGTTCGTAAGCCGCGTCCACGTCGTCCAGATACAGCACGCAGCTCGACGTGGCGCCGCCGCGCTGTCGGGGCGAAAGCATGCCGGTTTCCAGCCACTCGTCGGACAGCATCAGGATGCTGTCGCCGATGCGCAGCTCGGCATGGCCGATCTTCTCGCCCATCGGCAGGCGCATCAGCTCCTCGGCACCGAAGGCCTCGCGGTAGAAGGCGATGGCCGCCGCGGCATTGTCGACGATCAGGTACGGCGTGAGGCTGTGGTAGCCCGCGGGAATCGGGGCGACTGCGGCTTTCGCGTTCATGGCGTCGTTTCTCCTCGGCCGGGTGAACGCTGTTTCTAGCCCGCGGGCGGTTAGGGCGGCGTCAGGGTTTCGTTGCCGTATCGAGCCTTGCATGCAGGGCCGGTGCCAGCGCCTGCGTCCACAACACATAGCCGGCCGGGCGCATGTGCAGCATGTCTTCGCGGAACAACGCGGGGTCGGGCAGGCCGTCGGCGCCGAGCATCGGCGTGGCCACGTCCACGTAATGGGTGTCGGCAAAGTGCCCGAGGTCTGCTCGCACCAACGCATTGGCCTGCTGCATCTGCGGCAGCAATGCCTGCCGCGACGGGCTGGGCTTGATCGACAGCCAGAAGATCGGCACCTGCGGCAGCGCGCTGCGAACCCGTGCGACGAACGCGTGCACGTCGTCGCGGACCTGCTCGGGCGTGCGCCCGGCCACCAGGTCGTTGTCGCCGGCATAGAACACGATTGCGCGCGGCCGGTACGGGATCACGATCCGGTCGGCGTACCACGTGGCATCGCGCACCTGCGAGCCGCCGAACCCGCGGTTGATCGTCGGCCAATCGGGGAAGTCGCCGGCCAGCGTGTCCCAGAAACGGATCGACGAGCTGCCGACGAACAGCACGGCGTGCTTCGGCGGCGGGCTGGCTGCGTCGCGCTGCGCGAAGTGCCGCATGTCCTGTTCCCATTCCGGGCTGGATACTTGCGCGGGGATCGACGGCAATGCGGCGGCGCTCGCGGACAGGGCCGGAGCGCAGGCAAGCAGCAGCGAGACGAGAAGATGACGGAGCATGGACGGGCGACGGCCGGAAACGGTTCCGTCATGGTAGCCCCGGGCCGGGTGCGGTGGCGTGTGGCAGAATGAACGTGTGGTTCCGGCCCGTGCCCGCGCGTGGCCTTGGCTTTCCCGCCTTCGCGTGTGCCGGCTCGCGCGGCCACGTTCCGCCTCCGGGCATCGACGACTCATCTTCTCTCATGGCAGATCAACTGGGACACATCCCGCGCGGTCCTTCGCGCCTGCTAAAGGCAGCGCGCTGGTCGTGGCAGGGCCTGTGCGCGGCTTGGCTCAACGAATCCTCGTTCCGGCTGGAAGTGGTGCTGACCGTGGTGCTGGCGCCGCTGGGCCTGTGGCTGGGGCAGAACGGCGTGGAGCGCGCGCTGCTGGTGGGTTCGCTGCTGCTGGTACTGGCGGCCGAGCTGATCAATTCGGCCATCGAGGCGGTGATCGAGCGCTACGGCCCGGAATGGAACGTGCTGGCCGGGCGAGCCAAGGACATGGGGTCGGCGGCGGTGTTCGTGCTGCTGGCCAACGTCGCCCTGTGCTGGGCACTGATCCTGGTGCCGCGCCTGCCGTGACGGCCCGGCCGGCCGCATTCCCGTTCGTTTTGCCTGCAAGGATGGATGTCCGATGAGTTTCGAGTTTCTCGCCGATCCCAATGTCTGGTTGACGCTGTTCACCCTGAGTGCGCTGGAGATCGTGCTCGGCATCGACAACCTGGTGTTCATCTCCATCGCGGTCAGCCGCCTGCCGGCGGACAGGCGCCCGCTGGCGCGCCGCTTCGGCATTGCCGTGGCCTGCTGCACGCGCATCGCGCTGCTGGTCACGCTGGCTTATCTGGCGCACATGCAGCGCGACCTGTTCAGCGTCGGCGGCATGGGCATCTCGGTGCGCGACCTGGTGCTGATCGTCGGCGGCCTGTTCCTGCTGTTCAAGGGCACCAAGGAAATCCGCGAGCTGATTTCCGGCGGCGACGACGAGGACCCGCGCACGCCGCGCACCACGGCCGTGTTCGGGCTGGTGATCGCGCAGATCGCGGTGATCGACATCGTGTTCTCCCTGGATTCGGTGATCACCGCGGTCGGCATCGCCGACCATGTGCCGGTGATGATTGCCGCCATCCTCGTGGCGGTGGGCATCATGCTGCTGGCAGCCAATCCGCTGGGCGACTTCATCGATGCCAACCCCACGGTGAAGATGCTGGCGCTGGCGTTCATCCTGCTGGTCGGCGCGGTGCTGGTGCTCGACGGCCTGGATGTGCACGTGGCCAAGGCCTACATCTATTTCGCGATGGGCTTCTCGGTGCTGGTGGAGGTGCTGAATCTGTTGATGCGCCGTGCCGCCGCGCGCCACCACGTGCCGGGCGCCGGCGAGTGGTGATGGCAGGCTGAATGCACGCGCTTGCGTCCGTCACGGGGCGATGCTGCAATGCGCGGCATCGTCCTTGCCAAGTCCACGGAGTGGTGCCATGTCCAAGCTGATCCGCCTGATGACCGTCGTGCTGCTGGCAGGGCTGCTCAGCAGCTGCGGTTACAACACCATCCAGCAGAAGGACGAAGCGGTGAAGGCCGGCTGGTCCGAGGTGCTCAACCAGTACCAGCGCCGTTACGACCTGATCCCCAACCTGGTCAACACCGTCAAGGGGTATGCCCAGCACGAGCAGCAGGTGCTGGTGCAGGTGACCGAGGCGCGCGCCAAGGTGGGGCAAATCCAGGTCAATGCCGAGGATGCGCAATCGCTGGCGCAGTTCCAGCAGGCGCAGGGCGAGCTGGGCGGTGCGTTGCAGCGCCTGATGGTGGTCAGCGAGAACTACCCGCAATTGAAGGCCGACCAGTCCTTCCGCGACCTGCAGGCGCAACTGGAAGGCACCGAAAACCGCATCACCGTGGCCCGCGGCCGTTACATCCAGTCGGTGCAGGACTACAACACCTACATCCGCCAGTTCCCGCAGGTGATCACCGCCAAGATCACCGGCGCGAAGGAAAAGCCGAATTTCGCCGTGGCCAACGAGGCCCAGGTCTCGCAGGCACCGAAGGTCGATTTCGGCAGCCCGGCCCCCGCCGCGCAGCCGGCGCCGTCGAACTGACAACGTCGCGACAGCGGCGAAGGGCGGTCATGGGCATGTCGTGCGAACGCGCCGGCGGCCCCGCGATGACATCGCGGGCCGCGACCCTGCTGCTGTGCTTGCTGCTGGCGCTGTGCCCGGGTTTGGCTGCGGCGCAATCGACGGCGGCCATTCCCGCACTCGATTCGCCGGTGGTGGATGCCACCGGCACGCTGGATGCCGCGCAGAAGCAGCAGCTCGTGCAGCAGGCGCTGGACTTGCAAAAGCGCAAGGGCAGCCAGTTGCAGGTGCTGGTGGTGGCCAGTACCCAGCCGGAAACCATCGAGGAATACACCCAGCGCGTCTATGACCAGTGGAAGCTGGGGCGCAAGGGCGTGGACGACGGCGTGCTGCTGGTGGTGGCCAAGGACGACCGGCGCGTGCGCATCCAGCCCGGCTACGGGCTGGAAGGCGCGATCCCCGATGCCATCGCCAACCGGGTGATCCAGGAATACCTCGTGCCGCATTTCCGCCAAGGCGACTATGCAGGCGGCATCACCGATGCCACGGCGGTGCTGGTCAAGCTGATCGACGGCGAGACGTTGCCGGCGCCGGTCAGCGACAACGGCGGCAGTGGCCGCGACCGCTCGCCGGACTGGGTGTTCGCGCTGTTTGCCGCGTTCATTGCCGCCAGCGTGGTGCGAGGCCTGTTCGGCCGCGCGCCCAAGGCCTTGCGCAGCCTGTTCACC
>DMID01000159.1:0-2874 GCA_003449195.1 Lysobacteraceae bacterium
GAGGGTCTCGCCGGTGGTCGGGTTCACCGAGCTCAACAGCCCCGCGCCGGTGGCGGCGGACCACTCGCCGTTGCCGAGATAGGTGCCTGAGTTGGTGGCGGCAAGGCCAAGCGCCTTGAGCAGGTCGGCGGACATCGGAGCTCCCTGGAAAGTGGATGTGACCGCGCAACGGCGGCGATGGACATGGACGAGATGACTGCCGATTTTACCAGAGCCGCGTGGGGCGGCTGGCCCGCAAGGCCTGCGCTCGCCCGGCCTGCCCAGAGCCGGCGGGTCCCGGCCCCGGGCTTCCTGCTAGACTTGCGCCCGCTTCCGGCCCCGTAGCTCAGCTGGATAGAGCGTCCCCCTCCTAAGGGGAAGGTCGCCCGTTCGAATCGGGCCGGGGTCACCATGTGCTGATGCGATGTTGCCGCGGCCACGCCGTGCGCACATCCGGCTTTTCCCTGAAACCCCCGCATCTTCGGCCTGTCGCCATCGGCAACACGGCAGGGTTGGCGCACGCCGGTTGGCGTGCGATGCGCGAAGGTTCTCGATGCAACTGTTGACAGTGCCGGGCGCATCGCGTTTCCTTGGCCGCCATGTCCCGCGCCGCCGCCCTTGCTAAGACCGCTTGCATCCCGATGTCCGGGACGGTCGCGGCTGCGTCGACCACCATCACGATTACGACCACCATTACCGGCACTCGCCCGGTGCGGCCCGTCGTCTTCGCCTGATTTCCGAAGCCCCGGCCCGCACCCGAATCAGGATGCGGGCAAGCCCCAGACTGATCCGGTGACGGCGCCTCCAACCCGAGGTTCCATCGATGTCGCCCGTTGCAGCTGAAGATCCGGAAGCACAGTCCCTCGTAGCCAAGGCACGCGTGGTCGCGCACAAGTTCGGCGGCACCTCGGTGGCCGATGCCGAGCGCTACCGCCACGTGGCCGCGCTGCTGCTGGCCCGCGACGACGAAGTGCAGGTCACCGTCGTTTCGGCGATGAAGGGCGTCACCGATGCCTTGATCGAACTGGCCGAAATGGCCGCGCAGAACCGCGCCGAATGGAAGGACCGTTGGCATGATCTGCGTGCGCGCCATCGCGGCGCGGCAGTATCGCTGCTCGGCGAACATGCCGGCCCGGTGGTGGAGTGGCTGGACGAACGCTTCGACCGGCTGGCCGACATCCTCGGCGCGCTGGCGGTGATCGGCGAGTTGCCACGCGAGGTACTCGACCGCGTGCAGGGCTTGGGCGAGGTGTATTCGGCACAGCTGCTCGGCACCTATCTGGCCTCGCTCGGCGAGGACTGCGCGGTGCTCGACGCCCGCGACGTGCTGGTAGTGGACCACGGCGATCTCGGCGTGGACGTGGACTGGGAGCGCAGCGCGGCCAAGCTGGCCGAGTGGCGCAAGGCGCATCCGCAGCGTCGGGTGGTGATCACCGGCTTCGTCGCACGCGACCGCGCCGGCCGCATCACCACGCTGGGCCGCAACGGCAGCGACTACTCCGGCGCGATCTTCGCCGCGCTGTTCGACGCCGTGGAGCTGCACATCTGGACCGACGTGGACGGCGTGCTGTCCGCCGACCCGCGGGTGGTGCCGGAAGCCGTGCAACTGGACGCGCTGAGTTACGACGAAGCCTGCGAGCTGGCGTATTTCGGCGCCAAGGTGGTGCACCCCAAGACGATGCAGCCGGCGATCGAGCGGCGCCTGCCGATCATCATCCGCAACACCTTCAACCCGGACCACCCGGGCACGCGGATCACCGCCGCCACCGATGCCAGCGGGCCGATCAAGGGCCTGACGCTGAGCCCGGGGCTGGCGGTGCTGAACCTGGAAGGCACCGGCCTGATCGGCGTGCCGGGCACGGCCGAGCGCGTGTTCGCGGCGCTGCGCAATGCGCACGTCTCGGTGGTGATGATCTCGCAGGGCAGTTCGGAACATTCGATCTGCTGCGTCGTGCACGAGGCCGACGGCGCGCGCGCCAGCGAGGCGCTCAAGCATGCCTTCGCCTATGAGCTGGCCATCGGCCAGGTGCAGCGCGTGCAGCTGACCGGCGGCATCAGCGTGCTGGCCGCCGTGGGCGACGGCATGGCCGGGCAGCCGGGCGTGGCTGCGCGCCTGTTCGAGTCGCTGGGGCGGGCGCAGGTCAACATTCTCGCCATTGCCCAAGGCTCGTCCGAACGCAACATCTCGGTGGCCATCCGCAGCAGCGAGGCTACCCGTGCGCTGCGCGCCGCGCATGCAGGCTTCTGGCTGTCGCCGCAGACCTTCTCGGTCGGCGTCATCGGCCCGGGCAACGTCGGTGCGGAACTGCTGGACCAGCTGCTGGCCGCGCAGCCGCAACTGCTGGGCAAGGCCAACCTCGACCTGCGCCTGCGCGCCATCGCCTCCAGCAAGCACATGCGGCTGGACGATCTGGGCATCCACGGCGACTGGCGGGAGGCGCTGGCCGCACGGCATCAGCCGACCGATCTGGACGTGTTCACCCGGCATCTGCTGGATTCGCACCTGCCGCATGCGGTGATCGTCGATTGCAGCGCCAGCCCGGACGTGGCCGAACGCTACGCCGCATGGCTGGCGGCCGGCATCCACGTGGTGACGCCGAACAAGCAGGCCGGCTCAGGCAATCTGCAACGCTTCAAGGCCATCCGCGCGGCGGCGGCGGCCAGCGGTGCACGTTTCCGCTACGAGGCCACGGTGGGCGCGGGCCTGCCGATCATCACCACGTTGCGCGATCTGGTGGATACCGGCGATACGGTCACCTCGATCGAGGGCGTGTTCTCCGGCACGCTGGCGTGGCTGTTCAACAAGTTCGACGGCAGCGTGCCGTTTTCGCAGCTGGTGATGCAGGCGCGCGAGCTGGGCTACACCGAACCGGACCCGCGCGACGACCTGTCCGG
>DMID01000159.1:2963-3441 GCA_003449195.1 Lysobacteraceae bacterium
CGCTGCGCCAGGCCGGCGTGGACGAATTCATGGCGCGCCTGCCGGAACTGGATGCCGTGTTCGCGCAGCGCTTGCAGCAGGCGCGCGAACACGGCGCCGTGCTGCGTTACGTGGCGCGCATCGCGTCCGGTGGCAAGGCCAGCGTGGGGCTGGTGGAGCTGCCGGCCGAACACGCCTTCGCCAACCTGCGCCAGACCGACAACATCGTGCAGTTCACCACGGCCCGCTACAGTAGCAACCCGCTGGTGGTGCAGGGGCCGGGTGCGGGCCGGGAGGTCACCGCCGCCGGCGTGTTCGCCGATCTGCTGCGGGTGGCGGCGGGCGAGGGGGCACGGCTGTGAGCGCACACATGCAGGCCCGCGCATTCGCGCCGGCATCGGTGGCCAACGTGGCGGTGGGTTTCGACCTGCTCGGCTATCCGCTGGCCGGGGTGGGCGACACGGTCACGGTGCGCCGCATCGAGGCGCCGGAGGTGCGC
>DMID01000149.1:0-5250 GCA_003449195.1 Lysobacteraceae bacterium
GTGGCGGGCCTGGCAGGCCTGCTGGCAGGCGCGTTCGGCTGGCCGGATGCCGCCGTGGAAACGCCGGTCACGGTGGCCGGCAGCCTGATGCTGGTGAGCACCCACGTCTGGAATTGGCGGCGGATGTCGCACGCGCATGTCCACGTCGAGCACGGCATGCCGGCCGCGCAGCGCGACGAGGCCGCGTGAGCCGGCTTACTTGAGGTTGCCGAGCATCCAGTCGACCGAGGCGCGGATCTCGGCGTCGCTCAACGAGGGGTTGCCGCCCTTGGGCGGCATCATCCCGCCATCGGGGCCGGTGTAGCCGTCGATGGCGTGCCGGTAGAGCGCCTCCTTGCCTTGGGCCAGGCGCTTGTTCCAATGGCTGCGGTCCAGCGTGGGCGCATTGCCGACGCCGGAGGTGTGGCAGGCGAAGCACAGGCCGTCGTACACGGCCTTGCCGTCGATGGCGGGTTTGGCCGCAGCCACAGGTGCCTGCGCGGGTGCTGCCGTCGCCTTTGCGGAAGCATGCCGCAGGGCGATTGCGCGTTCGGCCTCGCCCTTCTGGCCCACGTAGACCGCAGCGGCAGGCTGCATGTCGGCCCGTGTGCCGGTCGCCGGTGGCATCGGCGTTTGCCGCAGCGAAAGACTGCCGCCTATCACCGCCGCCACGGCCAGCAGCGCCAGTCCTGCCGCCGCCAGCCGTACCGAGTCGAAACCGCCCTTGCGCACGCGTGATCCCGAATAGTGGTGAGCCGCGGGCAGTATACGGGCGGCCATGGCCGCCGGCCTGCGCGGCGCGGGCCGGCAAGCGTGCTGCGGTGCACTGTCTGCGCGGGTGAAATGGCGTGTATCGGTTGCAGGTGCATGCGTGCTTTGCCCTCGCTGCAGCGACACGCGACAATCGGCGGCCCGACGTGCCCGGCCGCCGATGCGGCGCCGGGCACGGACGATTCCGACGAATTCCTTGCCAATGAAGGTCGCCATGTCCCGCACGCCGAAGATCCTCTACACGCTCACCGACGAAGCCCCGTTCCTCGCCACGCAGTCGCTGCTGCCGATCGTGCAGGCCTTCACCCGTCAGGCGGGCATCGCCGTGGAAACACGCGACATCTCGCTGGCCGCGCGCATCCTGGCCCGGTTCCCGGAGTTGCTGGGCGAGCGCAAGGTGGCCGACGACCTGGCCGAGCTGGGCGAGCTGGCCAAGACGCCGGAAGCCAACATCATCAAGCTGCCCAACATCAGCGCCTCGATGCCGCAGCTCAAGGCCGCGATCAAGGAGCTGCAGGCGCAGGGCTGGCCGCTGCCGGATTACCCGGACGAACCGAAGGACGATGCCGAGAAGGACATCAAGGCCCGCTACGACAAGGTCAAGGGCAGTGCGGTGAACCCGGTGCTGCGCGAAGGCAATTCCGACCGCCGCGCGCCGCTGTCGGTGAAGAACTACGCACGCAAGCACCCGCACCGCATGGGCGCATGGGACAAGCATTCGAAAACCCACGTGGCGCACATGGCCGACCACGATTTCTACGGCAGCGAGAAGTCGACGGTGATGGCGCAGGCCGGCAGCGTGAAGATCGTGCTGCTGCGCGAGGACGGCATCAGCCACGTGCTGAAGGAAAAGACCCCGGTGCTGGCCGGCGAGATCATCGACGCGGCGGTGATGAGCCGCAAGGCGCTGGCGCGTTTCTTCGACGACGCCATCGCCGATGCGAAGGAAGAAGGCGTGCTGCTGTCGCTGCACCTGAAGGCGACGATGATGAAGGTCTCCGACCCGATCATGTTCGGCGTGGCGGTGTCGGAGTTCTACAAGGACGCGCTGGGCAAGCATGCCGACACGCTGAAGGCGGTCGGCTTCGATCCCGACAACGGCATCGGCGACCTGTATGCGCGCATCGCCTCGCTGCCGGCCGCGCAGCAGGACGCGATCAAGGCCGACGTGGCCGCCGAATACGCCTTGCGCCCGGCGCTGGCGATGGTCAACTCCGACAAGGGCATCACCAACCTGCACGTGCCCAGCGACGTGATCGTCGATGCGTCGATGCCGGCGATGATCCGCGACAGCGGCAAGATGTGGAATGCCGAAGGCAAGCAGCAGGACACCAAGGCGCTGATCCCGGACCGGAGCTACGCGACGATCTACCAGGCGGTGATCGAGGACTGCAAGACGCACGGCGCGTTCGACCCGGCGACGATGGGCAGCGTGCCCAACGTCGGCTTGATGGCGCAGGCGGCCGAGGAGTACGGCAGCCACGACAAGACCTTCCGGATCCCGCACGCGGGCATCGTGCAGGTGCTGGACGAGGCCGGTGCGGTGGTGTTCGAGCACGCGGTGGAAGTCGGCGACATCTGGCGCATGTGCCAGGTCAAGGACGCGCCGATCCGCGACTGGGTGAAGCTGGCGGTCAACCGCTCGCGCCTGTCCGGCACGCCGGCGGTGTTCTGGCTGGACCCGCAACGCGCGCACGATGCCAACGTCATCGCCAAGGTCGAGGCCGAGCTGAAGGCGATGGGCCCGGACATCGGCGACCTCGACATCCGCATCCTGCCGCCGGTGGAGGCGATGAAGTTCTCGCTGGCGCGCATCCGCAAGGGCGAGGACACCATTTCGGTCACCGGCAACGTGCTGCGCGACTACCTCACCGACCTGTTCCCGATCATGGAGCTGGGCACCAGCGCCAAGATGCTCTCCATCGTGCCGCTGATGGCCGGCGGCGGCCTGTTCGAAACAGGCGCCGGCGGCAGCGCACCCAAGCACGTGCAGCAGTTCGTCGAGGAGGACTACCTGCGCTGGGATTCGCTGGGCGAGTTCCTCGCGCTGCAGGCCTCGCTGGAATTCGTCGCGCAGCAGACCGGCGACGCCCGGGTGCGGGTGCTGGCCGAAACGCTGGACGTGGCCAACGGCGGCATCCTCGACCACAACCGCTCGCCGGCGCGCAAGGTGGGCGAGCTGGACAACCGCGGCAGCCACTTCTACCTGAGCCTGTACTGGGCGCAGGCACTGGCCGCGCAGGAGCAGGATGCCGGGCTGAAGGCGGCGTTCGTGCCGGTGGCAAAGGCTCTGGCCGACAACGAGGCCGCCATCGTCGGCGAGCTCAACGGCGCACAGGGCAAGCCGGTGGAGATCGGCGGTTACTACCACGCCGACTTGGCGAAGATCGCCGCGGCGATGCGGCCGAGCGCCACGTTCAACGCCGTCATCGACGCGCTGGCCGGCTGAGCCGGCCCCGTGGCGGGAGGCCGGCATGTCGCCGGCCTCTCCATCGCAAACCGGAGGCCAGGCAATGGACGAAGGCGTTTTCCCGATCCTGCTGTTTTCCTACGGCACGCTGCAGCTGGACAGCGTGCAGCTGGCCTCGTTCGGGCGCCTGCTGGAAGGCGAGGCCGACGCGCTGCTCGGCTGGCGCCGCGACTGGCTGGAAATCACCGACCCGGCCGTGCTGGCCGCCAGCGGCGAGCGTTTCCACCCGGTCGTCTCGCGCAGCGACGACGCGGCCGACACCGTGGAAGGCATGGTGTTCCGCATCAATGCCGACGAGCTGGCGGCGGCCGACCGCTACGAAGTGTCCGATTACGTGCGCGTGCTGGCACCGCTGCGTTCCGGCCGGCAGGCCTGGGTATACGTGCGCGCCTGAGCGACTGCCGCAGGCTGGCGCTGGGCCGGCCGCCGTGACGATGCGACGACTCGTCATGGCGCTGGCGTTTTCGAGCTGCCTGTGCGGCAGCGGACACGGCGGATGCGGGCATGCCTGCCGGGCGGGCCCGACGCGGATGGGCTGCATGCGATGGTGCGATGGGCAGGCGCGGGGCGGCTCTGGCACGATGGCCGGACATGCTTACGCACCGTGTGCCGATGGAACCTGCCAGCCCGTCCGAATCCGATACCCGCGCCACCGCCGTCAGCCGGGCGATCTTCGATGCCTTCGAGGATTACCACGCCCGTTTTGCCGACATCACCCGGCGCGCGAAGATACGTTTCGAAAACAGTGACTGGAACGCCGCGCGCATGGACGCGGTGGAGCGCATCGGCCTGTACGACCTGTGCGTGGCAGAGTGCCGGCTGCGGGTGGAGTCGATGCTGCTCGAACACGCGCACGATCACGCGCTGTGGGAACGCGTGCGCCAGCGTTTTGCGGCGATGGTGGCCGGGCTGATCGACCGCGAGCTGTACAAGACTTTCTACAACACGCTGAGTCGGCGCTTCTTCCAGACCCGCGGCGTGGATGCGGCCATCGAGTTCATCGCAATGGACGTGGAGCCCACCGACGCCATCACCCATCCGGTGGCGCGCCACACCTATGCGGTGTCGCCGGAGCGGCCGACCGACACCTTCGTGCGGGTGCTGCGCGATTACCGCTTCGACGTGCCCTATGCGCACCTCACCCGCTGCGCGGCGGCGATCGCGGTGCGTCTGCAGGACGATTTGAACCACTGGGGCGAACACCCGGTGCGCCAGGTGGAATTGCTGGACACGGTGTTCTACCGTGAACGCCGCGCTTATCTGGTCGGCCGGGTATTCGGCGAACACCGCTTCTCGCCGTGCGTGATCGCGCTGGTCAACGACGGCAACGGGTTGAAGGTGGAAGCGGTGCTGAGCGCGCGCGCCGACGTGGCGCATCTGTTCGGCACCTCGCGCAGCTATTTCCACGCCGACCTGTCCACCGTCGGCGATGCGGTGGTGTTCCTGCGCTCGATCCTGCCCAACAAGCCCATCGACGAGATCTACACCGTGCTCGGCCGCGCCAAGCAGGGCAAGACCGAGCGCTTCCGCACCTTCTTCCGCCATTTCGCCCAGCACCCGGACGAGCAGCTGGTGCACGCCGAGGGCACCCCGGGCATGGTGATGGCGGTGTTCACGCTGCCCAGCTATCCGCTGGTGTTCAAGCTGATCCGCGACCGCTTCGCCAAGGACAACAAGCGCATGACGCGCGAGGACGTGGAGGGCAAGTACGCGCTGGTGTTCAACCTGGACCGCATCGGCCGCCTGCTCGATGCGCAGCCGTACCGGCACCTGCGCTTCCCGCGCGAGCGTTTCTCGCCGGCGCTGCTGCAGGAGCTGCGCGAGACCTGCGCGCAGGGCATCAGCGAGGACGGCGAGGACGTGGTGCTGCACCTGTGCTACGTGCAGCGGCGGCTGCGCCCGCTCAACCTGTACCTGCGCGAACAGGCGCCCGAGGCCGCGCGCCGCGCCGCGCTCGACTACGGCCAGGCGATCAAGGACCTAGCGCGCAACAACATCTTCCCCGGCGACATGCTGCTGAAGAACTTCGG
>DMID01000149.1:5324-5871 GCA_003449195.1 Lysobacteraceae bacterium
GACGAGCTGTGCCTGGTCAGCGAGTGCGAGTTCCGCGACTGGCCGCAGGCCACCAGCTACGAGGAGCAGATGGCGGCCGAGCCGTGGTTCCACGTCGGCCCGCACGACGTGTTCCCCGGACGTTTCGCCCAGTTCATGGGCCTGCCGTCGGCGCAGATCGAGGCGGTGCGCAGCGTGCACGGGCAATTGTTCGACCCGCAATGGTGGCGCGAGCTGCAGGCCCGGTTGCGCGCCGGCGATTACCCGGACACGCCGCCGTATCCGGACAGCCTGCGGCTGGCCTGAACCCGCTTCTTGCCATGCCGCACTTGTGCTGGCCGGCGGCATGTGCGTGGTGCCCGCCGCGTTGCCCGCGGGCCCATATGTGCGGTGCCTGCCGCTTGCCGCAACGCGCCATCCGCCCGTGTCGGCGACGGATCGGGTACGGGTCATGAATCGCGCGGTGTCGCCGTCCCGTGCCGCGATTGACGTGTCACCGCCGCGCGACCACACTTCCGCCCCGCCGGCGAGGGAAGTTCCTTGCCGGCGCCCTTTCGGAACCCATCCC
>DMID01000149.1:5957-6203 GCA_003449195.1 Lysobacteraceae bacterium
TGCCCAACGACAACCCCGGTCGATCGACCGCGCCGTTGCGGGTGCAGGCAGGCTGAACCTTCGGGTCGGCCGCGTCGCGCCGGCAACGGCGCACAACGCGGACGCACCCATGAATTTCCTTCCCTCCCTCCTGAGGCAAGGTGCCGCGCGCGCGGCACTGGTCGCGCCGATGGCGCACCTCAACACCGCCGATGCGGTGGAATTCCTCAACGCGCTGGCGCCGGCCGACGTGGCCGCGCGGCTGGC
>DMID01000150.1:0-192 GCA_003449195.1 Lysobacteraceae bacterium
CAACCGGCTGGACGACGGCCGGCTGGTGGGCGACGTCGGTTTCGAGGCCGCCGCACAACGTGCCAGCTGGATCACGCCGGTGCCGGGCGGCGTCGGCCCGATGACCGTGGCCACCCTGATGCAGAACACGCTGGAAGCCGCGCAGGCCGCCGACGCCTGAACCGGCGGGGGCGGGACGCAGCGGCCGCCCCG
>DMID01000150.1:207-8793 GCA_003449195.1 Lysobacteraceae bacterium
GCGGGTGCGGAACGCAGCGTCCGCCGCGTTCGCATCGCACGGCATGGCCTCACGGGGGGCGGACAGGGTAAAATGTCGCGCTTCATTCCCATCGGGGCCGCCCATGCTGCGCATCCAGGCTGAAGCTCTCACGTACGACGACGTTTCGCTCGTTCCCGCCCATTCCACGGTCCTGCCCAAGGACGTCTCGCTGGAGACGCGCCTGACCCGCGACCTGCGGCTCAAGCTGCCGATCGTCTCGGCCGCGATGGACACCGTCACCGAGGCGCGTCTGGCCATCGCCATGGCCCAGTTGGGTGGCATCGGCATCATCCACAAGAACATGACCGTGGCCCAGCAGGCCGCGCAGGTGGCCAAGGTCAAGAAGTTCGAGTCCGGCGTGATCCGCGACCCGTTCACCGTGACCCCGGAAACCAGCATCCGCGACGTGCTGGCGCTGACCCGTGCGCACAACATCTCCGGCGTGCCGGTGGTGGATGCCAGCGGCCAGTTGGCCGGCATCGTCACCCATCGCGACATGCGTTTCGAGACCGAGCTGGACGATCCGGTCCGCCACATCATGACCAAGAAGGACCGGCTGGTCACGGTGAAGGAGGGGGCGGCCTCGGATGAAGTGCTCAAGCTGCTGCACGGCAACCGCATCGAAAAGGTGCTGGTGGTCAACGACGACTTCCAGCTGCGCGGGCTGATCACGGTCAAGGACATCCAGAAGAAGTCCGACAACCCCAATGCCGCCAAGGACGCTTCAACCCGGTTGATGGTGGGCGCGGCGGTCGGCGTTGGCGGTGATACCGAGCAGCGCGTCGAGGCGTTGGTGGCGGCCGGCGTGGACGTGGTCATCGTCGATACCGCGCACGGCCACTCGCAGGGCGTGATCGACCGCGTGCGCTGGGTCAAGCAGACCTTCCCGCAGGTGCAGGTGATCGGCGGCAACATCGTCACCGGCGATGCCGCGCTGGCCTTGATGGATGCCGGCGCGGATGCGGTGAAGGTGGGCGTCGGCCCCGGCTCGATCTGCACCACGCGCGTGGTGGCGGGCGTGGGCGTGCCGCAGATCACCGCCGTGGACATGGTGGCCGAGGCGCTGCAGGACCGCATCCCGCTGATCGCCGACGGCGGCATCCGCTATTCCGGCGACATCGGCAAGGCGCTGGCCGCCGGTGCATCCACGGTGATGATCGGCGGCTTGTTCGCCGGCACCGAGGAAGCGCCGGGCGAGGTCGAGCTGTACCAAGGCCGCAGCTACAAGAGCTACCGCGGCATGGGTTCGCTGGCGGCGATGGAGAAGGGTTCCAAGGACCGCTATTTCCAGGATGCCTCCGATGCCGACAAGCTGGTGCCGGAAGGCATCGAAGGCCGCGTGCCGTATCGCGGCCCGGTCGGCGGCATCGTCCACCAGCTGATCGGCGGCCTGCGCGCCACGATGGGCTACGTCGGCTGCGGCACCATCGAGGACATGCGCAAGAAGCCCAAGTTCGTGAAGATCACCGGCGCCGGCCAGCGCGAGAGCCACGTCCATGACGTTACGATCACCAAGGAGCCGCCGAACTACCGCGCCGGCTGATCGCCCGGCCGCGACGCGAAGAGGGACGCGCACGTGTCCCTCTTTTCGTATCTGCTCTCCGTTTCCTGCATTCCTCCCGCCTTCGAGCCCGTACCGGCATGACGACCAGCATCCACAACGACAAGATCCTCATCCTCGATTTCGGTGCGCAGTACACCCAGCTGATCGCCCGCCGCATCCGCGAGATCGGCGTGTACTGCGAAATATGGGCCTGGGACCACGACCCGGCCGAGATTGCGGCTTTCGGCGCCAAGGGCATCATCCTGTCCGGCGGCCCGGAATCGACCACCGAGGCCGGCTCGCCGCGCGCGCCGCAGCAGGTGTTCGATTGCGGCCTGCCGGTGCTGGGCATCTGCTACGGCATGCAGACCATGGCAGTGCAGTTGGGTGGCGCCACCGAGGCGGCCGACCAGCGCGAGTTCGGCCATGCCGAGGTGCGGGTGGTGGCCGAGGACCGTCTGCTCGACGGGCTGAAGGACCACGTCGGCGCGCCGCCGCGGCTGGACGTGTGGATGAGCCACGGCGACCACGTGGCCAAGGCGCCGGCCGGTTTCGTCGTCACCGCCAAGACCGACCGCATCCCGATCGCGGCGTTCGCCGACGATGCGCACCGTTGGTACGGCGTGCAGTTCCACCCGGAAGTCACCCACACCCGTCAGGGCAGCGCGTTGCTGCGTCGTTTCGTGGTCGACATTTGCGGCTGCGCCACCTTGTGGACGGCCGACAACATCATCGAGGACCAGATTGCCCGCGTGCGCGAGCAGGTGGGTGGCGACGAGGTGATCCTCGGCCTGTCCGGCGGCGTCGATTCGTCCGTGGTGGCTGCGCTGCTGCACAAGGCCATCGGCCCGCAGCTGACCTGCGTGTTCGTGGATACCGGCTTGCTGCGCTGGCAGGAAGGCGATCAGGTCATGCAGATGATGGCCGAAAACATGGGCGTGAAGGTCGTCCGCGTGAATGCCGCAGGCCGTTACTTCAAGGCGCTGGAAGGAGTGAGCGACCCGGAAGCCAAGCGCAAGATCATCGGCAACTTGTTCGTGCAGATCTTCGATGAGGAGTCCAACAAGCTCTCCAATGCCAAGTGGCTGGCGCAGGGCACCATCTACCCGGACGTGATCGAGTCGGCCGGCAGCAAGACCGGCAAGGCGCACGTCATCAAGAGCCACCACAACGTCGGCGGCCTGCCCGAGGACATGAAACTCAAGCTGGTGGAGCCGCTGCGCGAATTGTTCAAGGACGAAGTGCGCCGGCTCGGCGTGGCGCTTGGGCTGCCGCGCGAGATGGTCTACCGCCACCCGTTCCCCGGCCCGGGGCTGGGCGTGCGCATCCTCGGCGAAGTAAAGCCCGATTACGCGGAGCTGCTGGCCAAGGCCGATGCCATCTTCATCGACGAGCTGCGCAAGGCCGGGCTGTACGACAAGACCTCGCAGGCCTTCGCGGTGTTCCTGCCGGTCAAGTCGGTCGGCGTGGTCGGCGACGCACGCGCCTACGAATGGGTGATCGCCCTGCGCGCGGTGGAAACCATCGACTTCATGACCGCGCATTGGGCGCACTTGCCGTACGACTTTCTTGGCACCGTCAGCAACCGCATCATCAACGAGCTGCGCGGCGTCTCGCGCGTGGTCTACGACATCTCAGGCAAGCCGCCTGCGACGATCGAGTGGGAGTGATCCTGCATCCAGCATGGGCTGGCATTGGCATGCAAGAAATCCAATCTAATTCCATGGCAGAAAAGGATTTTTATGGATTTATTCCCGCACTGGCTGGTAAGGCCTGGCAGCCTCAAGCAGAATTTCCCCAATGGCATGGACAGTGGTGCGATCCAGTCAGGATGCCATGATCACGAGTCAGTGCCGTGCCTAGTCTGAGCACTTATGCATGGTACTGAATTTATCAAATTTACTGATTTATAAGTGAAATAAGTCAAATTTGGCACTGATTCGGCTCATGGTATCCAGTCTGGATTCTGGAGCCTTGCCATGTTGACCGATACCAAGCTGCGTAACCTCAAGCCGAAAGAAAAGCTGTACAAGGTTGTTGATCGGGACGGCCTCTATGTGGCGGTGACGCCCGCAGGCTCGATCTCGTTCCGTTACAACTACACGATCAATGGCCGCCAGGAGACGGTGACCTTTGGGCGGTACGGGGTGGGTGGCATCACGTTGGCAGAGGCGCGAGAGCGCCTGCATGAAGCCAAGAAGATGGTGGCGACGGGCAAGTCGCCGGCCAAGGAAAAAGCACGCGACAAGAGCCGCATCAAGGATGCCGAAACGTTCGGTGCGTGGGCGGAAAAGTGGTTGCGCGGCTACCAGATGGCCGATTCCACGCGCGACATGCGTCATTCCGTGTACCAGCGCGACCTCAAGGCCAAGTTCGGCAACTGGAAGCTCACGGAAATCACACATGAAGACCTGCGCGCCCTGACCGATGCCATCGTGGAACGGGGAGCGCCGGCCACGGCCGTGCATGTGCGTGAGATCGTGCTTCAGGTGTACCGCTGGGCCATTGAGCGCGGGCAGAGGGTAGAGAATCCCGCCGAGCTGGTGCGGTCAGCATCTATTGCCCGTTTCGAGCCTCGCGACAGGGCACTGACGCCGGAAGAGATCGGCTGGATGACCAGTACCTTGAACGAATCGGCACGACCCCATCCATCCGGGCTGCGGTGAAGCTGCTGTTGCTGACGATGGTGCGCAAAAGCGAGCTGACCAATGCGACCTGGAGCGAAATCAACTTCAGCGAGGCACTTTGGACGATCCCGAAGGAGCGGATGAAGCGTCGCACACCTCACTTGGTGTTTCTGTCCCGACAGGCTCTTGACATCTTTATCGCGCTGAAGACTTTCGCGGGTGGCTCCGAGTACGTTCTGCCGTCGCGCTATGACTCCGACCAGCCCATGAGCAGCGCCACGCTTAATCAAGTGACCACGTTGACATATAGGTTGGCACAGAAGGAGGGGAAGTCACTCGCCAAGTTTGGGCCACATGACTTGCGGCGCACGGCCAGCACGCTGTTGCACGAGGCCGGCTACAACGGGTTCTACCCCGAAACCACGGATGGTTGTAAAAGGGCGGAAAACTTCAAATCCTGCCTAGCGGTCCTTCGTCGCATCCTCGGGTTGTGGAACCGCTCGATGTATTCAAACACATCAGCTCTTGCCGATTCGAGTGTCGGGTAGGTCATGCGGTAGACGCGCTCGCGCTCGCGCTTGAGCATACCGAAGAAGCCTTCGCAGGCCCGCGTTATCGCCACAGTGGCCGACGGCACTCATCGAGCAGATCAGCCCGTTGTCCTTCAGATAGTTCTGGTAGTCACGGCTTCGAAATTGACTGCCGCGATCGGAGTGCAGGATGACCGGATAGCTTTCCTGACGCTGCCAGACCGCCATCTGTACGGCTCGGATGACCATCTGGCGGTCCTGCCGGTGATGCATTGACCAGCCCACGATCCGTTGGTCGAACAGGTCCAGCACGATGCACAAATACAGCTTGCCTTCGCCGGTCTTGAGCTCGGTGATGTCGGTGACTCACTTGGTCTCCGGCTCCAGTGCGGTGAAGTCGCGCTCCAGCAGGTTGCGCACGCCAGGTGGCGTCAGCGCCGGCTGGGCGCGTTGGCCACGGCGCTTGGGTCGCGGCCAGCCCTGCAGGCCGTCGGCCGCCATCAACCGGGCAACCCGGTTCAGGCTGGCCGTCTCGCCTTCGTCGCTCAGGTCTTCGTGCATGCGCCCGGCACCCAGCGTGCCCCGGCTGTCCTCATGCAGTTCGTGGATCCGCCCGAGCAGGCGCAGGTTGTCGAGCTCACGGGCACTGGACAAGCGCTTGCTCCAGTCGTAGTAACCGCTGGCCGACACCTTCGGGCAGCGGCACATCAGTCGAATCGGGAACTCATCGCGGCAACGTTCGATCACCTGATACCTCAGGAGGATCCCTTGGCAAAGAACGTCGCCGCTTCTCGCAAAAAATCCCGCTCCTTCTTCACCCGGGCCAGTTCACGCTTGAGCTGCGCCACTTTCTCATCCCGTGGCGTCCCGATGCCGCCGAAGACCACCTTGTCCTGGCTCTGGGCTTCCCGCTTCCAGCGGGTCAACAGGTTGTCCAGCTCCCGCGCCACTTGGGCGCAACTGACGCCAGGCTGGCTGGCCTGCTCAACCGCACCGCGCTTGAACTCCGCACTGAACTTCCTTCGCTTCGACATGAACACTCCTCAGGGCCTCGATCGGCCTTCTAGTAAGTGTCCGTGAAATCGGGGGTGAACCCGTGTTCGACAATTACCCGAGATTGTCGAGGTAGCGCTCCGCATCCAGTGCCGCCATGCAGCCGAAACCGGCCGAGGTGATGGCTTGCCGGTAATGCTGGTCGGCCACGTCGCCGCAGGCGAACACGCCCTCGACCGAGGTCTGGGTGGCGTTGCCTTCCAGCCCGGAACGGATGCTCAGGTAGCCGTTGTTCATCGCCAGCTGCCCCTCGAAGAGGCCCGTATTGGGCGTGTGGCCGATGGCGACGAAGAAGCCGTGCACGGGGATGTCGCGCGTGCCGCCGTCCAGCGTGGACTTGACCCGCACGCCGGTGACGCCCGCATCGTCGCCAAGCACCTCGTCCACCGTGCTGTTCCACACCAGTTCGACCTTGCCCGCCGCCGCCTTGGCGAACAGCTTGTCCTGCATGATCTTTTCCGCGCGCAAGCCGTCGCGCCGATGCACCAGATAGACCTTGCGGGCGATATTGGACAGGTACAGGGCTTCTTCGACAGCCGTGTTGCCGCCGCCGATGACGGCCACGTCCTGGTCGCGATAGAAGAATCCGTCGCAGGTGGCACAGGCGGACACGCCGCGGCCCTTGAACTTCTCCTCGGTCGGGATGCCCAGGTAGCGGGCGCTGGCGCCGGTGGCCACGACCAGCGCGTCGCAGGTGTACACGCCGCTGTCGCCTTCCAGCCGGAACGGGCGCTGCGACAAATCGGCAGTATGGATGTGGTCGAACACCACTTCGGTCTCGAAGCGCTCGGCATGCTGCTGCAGGCGCTGCATCAGCTCCGGCCCCTGCACGCCGGCCACGTCGCCGGGCCAGTTGTCCACTTCGGTGGTGGTCATCAACTGGCCGCCTTGTTCGAGCCCGGTGATCAGCAAGGGCTTGAGGTTGGCGCGTGCGCCGTAGACGGCCGCCGTCCAGCCGGCAGGGCCGGAACCGAGGATCAGCAGACGGCTGTGCTTGGGAGTGCTCATGTATACTCGCTTGAAGTCAGGGAACGGCTCCGAACCTGCGCATGGCCCGAAGCCGATGCGGGGCAGGATGCGGATAGAGTGAAGGCCGTCACCGGCCGAATCAAGGCGACCGCATGGAACGGCAGGTCGCACCAATGGGCTCCAGGGAGGCGTGAGGCTCCGTCCCCGCCCGGCCCGCGCCAAGCACAGTGGGCATGCTGATCCGGCCCCGTTTTTCCTCTACCATCAATCACTAGCACGACATTCCTGAGGTTCGGTCACGGGTGGCAAGACAGATCCCTGAATCCGGCGGCAAGGCCACGGGCGCCGCGCCGCGCAAATCCGCTCCGGGTGCATCGACGGGCCGTTCGAGGCTGTGGCGGGACCTTTCGCTGATCGCGATCGCGCCGTTGCTGCTGTATCTGCTTGCAAGCCTCGTCAGCCATTCCCCGCAGGACCCGGGCTGGTCGCAATCGGGCAGCGTGGTGGCGCCGGTGCACAACATCGGCGGGCTGGCCGGCGCATGGCTGGCGGACGTGCTGCTCCAGTTGTTCGGCTATTCCGCCTTCATGCTGCCGGTGGTGCTCGGCTGGGTGGCGTGGCTGGCCCTGTTCCCGCAGGAAGGCGAGGGTGGAGAGGCCGATCTCGGCCCGGCGCTGCGCCTGATCGGCACGGTGGGTTTCCTGATCGCGCTGACCGGCCTGCTGCACCTGCGGCTGTTCGCGGGCGATGTCGGCCGCGCTGGCGGCATCCTCGGCAAACTGGTCGGGCAATCCCTGCTGGCCGGCATCGGCCCGCTCGGCAGCAGCCTGTTCCTGGTCGTGCTGCTGCTGGTGTCGGTGACTTTGGCCACCGGCTTGTCGTGGCTGCAGCTGATGGACCGCATTGGCGTGTGGGTGCTCAAGCTGTTCGACCGCGCGCAGGCAGGCCGCAAGCAGGCCAACGAATGGCAGAAGACCCGCGCCATCCGTGAGGTGCGCGAAGAAGTGCGCAAGGTCGATGCCGAACAGCGCGCCAAGCGCGAACCGGTGCGGATCGAGCCACCAGCTGCGCCGGTCGTCGAGAAAAGCGAGCGCGCCAAGCGCGAAACCCAGATCCCGATGTTCCAGGGCGTCAACGGCGATGGCTCGGACCTGCCGCCGCTGGCGCTGCTGGACGACCCCAAGCCGCAGCCCAAGGGCTACGACGAGGAGACGCTGGAGACGCTGTCGCGGCAGATCGAATTCAAGCTCAAGGACTTCCGCATCGAGGCGCAGGTGGTCGGCGCCTATCCGGGCCCGGTGATCACCCGCTTCGAGATCGAACCGGCGCCGGGCGTGAAGGTCAGCCAGATCAGCTCGCTGGACAAGGACATCGCCCGCGGGCTGAGCGTGAAGTCGGTGCGCGTGGTCGACGTGATTCCCGGCAAGTCCGTGATCGGCCTGGAAATCCCCAACGTCACCCGCGAGATGATCTTCCTGTCCGAGCTGCTGCGCTCGAAGGAGTACGACAAGGCCGCCAGCGTGCTGACCCTCGCGCTGGGCAAGGACATCGGCGGCCGGCCGACCGTGGCCGATCTGGCCAAGATGCCGCACCTGCTGGTGGCCGGCACCACCGGTTCGGGCAAATCGGTGGCGGTCAACGCGATGGTGCTGAGCCTGCTGTACAAGGCCAGCCCGAAAGACCTGCGCATGCTGATGATTGACCCGAAGATGCTGGAGTTGTCCGTCTACGAGGGCATCCCGCATCTGCTGGCACCGGTGGTCACCGACATGAGGGAGGCGGCCAACGGCCTGCGCTGGTGCGTGGCCGAAATGGAGCGCCGCTACAAGCTGATGAGCGCGGT
>DMID01000150.1:9092-9251 GCA_003449195.1 Lysobacteraceae bacterium
GCGTGCTGGACGAAGTGCAGACGATGGGCGACGGCACCGTGGTCGGCGCCACCGGTTTGCCGGAGACGGCCAGCGCCGGCGACGAATCCGACCCGCTGTACGACGAGGCGGTGAAGATCGTCACCGAAAGCCGGCGTGCCTCGATTTCCGGCGTGCAGC
>DMID01000150.1:9308-10280 GCA_003449195.1 Lysobacteraceae bacterium
CGATGGAAGCGGCCGGTGTGGTCAGCCAGCCAGAACACAACGGCGACCGCAGCGTGCTGGCGCCGCCACCGCCGCGCGGGTGAGGGCAGGGGACGGCCGCGAGGCCGTTCCCGTGCAAGGGCTATCGTGCCCATTCAGTTTTGGATCGGCACACTGTGCGCCACCCAAACGCATTGTCAGGGAGCGATCCGATGATCCGCACGCTGCGCTACGCGCTGCTCGCCACGGCCATGCTGGCCGGCGCCGCCCACGCAGGGGCACGCGACGAACTGAAGGCTTTCACCGCCGGCCTGAAAGGGCTGCAAGGGCAGTTCGTGCAGAAGGTTTATGACCCGCGCGGCAAGCTCAAGGAAACCTCCAGCGGCACCGTGGCCTTGTCGGCTCCGCGCCTGTTCCGCTGGCAATATGCCAAGCCGTTCGAGCAGTTGATCGTCGCCGATGGCCGCAAGGTGTGGGTTTACGACCCGGACCTGAGTCAGGTCACCGTGCGCCCGCAAGGCAACGAGGAGCGCAACAGCCCGCTGACCGCGCTGATCGACCCGGGCAAGCTCGACAAGATGTATGACGTCAGCCAGGACGCCACCGCGAGCAACGGCATGGAATGGCTGACCTTGACGCCGAAGGTGGGCGCGCAGGCCACTTTCGAGGTCGCACGCCTGGGTTTCAGCGGCAATGCCCTGACCCGGATGGAAGTCACCGATGCCGTCGGGCAGAAGACCGAGATCACCTTCGCGGGCCTGAAGCGCAATCCGGGCTTTGCCGCCGGCACTTTCGACTACACGCCGGCCAAAGGCGTGGATGTGGTCAGCGGCAACTGAGCAGCTGCCTGCGCCGGCCGTCTCACGACGCGGGATGGCCGACGCTAAAATGGGCGCATGGCTAGAACAGGCTCCCCTAAGCATGATGCCTCCGACCTGCTGAGCGTGGATCGCGAAGCGATGCGGCCGCTGGCCGAACGCATGCGCCCGCGCA
>DMID01000154.1:0-249 GCA_003449195.1 Lysobacteraceae bacterium
AGCTGGGCGGCACCGGCTATCTGCATGCGATGGATGGCGACGAATGAGCCTGCCAGGCCGCAGTGGCGCCCCGTACCATGCGGGCATGAGCGAAACCGGGCCGTCTTCCCCGCACGAGCATTTGACTGTCTTGGTCACCGCGTTTGACGAGGCGGACGCGCTGCCGCTGCTGCATCCGCGCATCCGCGCGGCACTGGCCGGTTTGCCGGCCGGGCTGCAGACCCGCGTCCTGTACGTGGATGACGGCAG
>DMID01000154.1:344-3920 GCA_003449195.1 Lysobacteraceae bacterium
TCCTGTACGTGGATGACGGCAGCGGCGACGCTACCTGGGCGGCAATGCAGGCATTGGCCGCGACAGACCCGTGCGTGCAGCTGCTGCGCCTGTCGCGCAATTTCGGCAAGGAGGCCGCTTTGACCGCAGGGCTGGACTTCATCGGGCACGGCGCGGTGCTGGTGCTCGACGCCGATGGACAGGACCCGCCGGAGCTGATCGCCGAGTTCGTGCGCCTGTGGCACGAGGGCTACGACGACGTGTACGGCACCCGCATCGCGCGCGACGGCGAGGGCTGGCTCAAGCGTGCGACGGCGGCCGCGTTCTACCGGGTGATCGGGCGCTTGTCGCGCACGCCCATCCCGGCTGATGTCGGCGACTTCCGCCTGCTGTCGCCACGCGCGCTGGCGGCGCTGCGGCAATTGCGCGAACGCCAGCGGTTCATGAAGGGTTTGTTCGGCTGGATCGGCTACCGCCGCGTGTCGGTGCCTTACCGGCGCGCACCGCGGCTGGCCGGACGCAGCAAGTTCGGGTTCTGGAAATTGTGGAATTTCGCCCTCGAGGGCATCACCGGGTTTTCCACCGCGCCGTTGCGCGTGGCCACGTACATCGGTTTGCTGACGGCCGTGCTGGCGTTCGCATTCGGCCTGTACGTGGTGGCCAAAGCGCTGCTGTGGGGCGACCCGGTGGCCGGCTGGCCGACGATGATGGCGGTGATCCTGCTGCTCGGCGGCGTGCAGTTGGTCGCGCTGGGCCTGATCGGCGAATACCTGGGCCGGCTGTACATGGAGTCCAAGCAGCGCCCGCTCTACTTGGTGGACACGTGGCGGCCCGGTCCGGACGGCGAGGATTGACGTTCAGGCCGCCGCTGCGGCATGCAGGCGCGGCAGCAGCACCTGCGCGGTGACCGCGACGAAGTGGCAGACACTACCGCCGAGCACGAACAGGTGCCAGACGGCATGGAAATAGCGCACCGAATCGCGCTGGTAGAAATACGTGCCCAGCGTGTAGAACAGCCCGCCGGCCAGCAGCCAGCCGAGAGTGAAGGCGTCCAACGCGTGCAGCATCGGCTTGAGCGCCACCACTACCAGCCAGCCCATCGCGATGTAGATGCCGGTGGAGAGCAGCTTGAAGCGGCCGGTGAAGAACAGCTTGAACGCCACGCCGGCCACGGCCAGCGTCCAGATCGCGATGAACAGGCCCCAGCCCCACGGCCCGCGCAAGCCGATCAGGGTGATCGGGGTGTAGGTGCCGGCGATCAGCAGATAGATCGCGCAGTGGTCGAACACTTGCAACCGTGCCTTGGCGCCTGCGTGCGGGATGGCGTGGTACAGCGTGGAGGCCACGTACAGCAGCAGCAACGTGATGCTGTAGACGATGGCGGTGCCGAGCTGCCAGCCGTTGCCGTAGACCGCCGCCAGCGTGATCAGCACGGCGCCGCCGGCCAAGGCGGCCACTGCGCCGAGCCCGTGGGTCAGCGCGCTGGCCAGTTCGTCGCGGAAATCGGTGGAAGGCGAGGCATCGGCATTCATGGCGTCAAGGTACTCCAAGCGAGAGCCGTTCGCGTTGCCGGGCCGGCAGGGAAGGCCGGCCCGTTCAAGCGCGGTCAATCCACCGATGCGCTCTGCGCATGCTCGCGGGTGGCCGAGAATCGCACCGCAGGCGAGCGTTCCTCCGCCAGTTGCAGGTTCACCCGGGTCGGGGCGAGGTAGACCAGTTCGCCGGCCGCGTCGATGGACAGGTTCATCGCGTTCTTCTCGCGAAACTCTTCCAGCTTCTTCGCGTCATCGCAATGTACCCAGCGAGCGGTGGTCACGCCCACCTGCTCGAAGCTGGCGTCCACGCCGTACTCGTCCTTCAGGCGGTAGGCCACCACGTCGAACTGCAGCGCGCCCACCGCGCCGAGGATCAGGTCGTTGCTCATCAACGGGCGGAAAAACTGGGTGGCGCCTTCCTCGGACAGCTGCGCCAGGCCCTTCTGCAACTGCTTGAGCTTGAGCGGGTCGCGCAGGCGTGCACGGCGGAACAGCTCCGGCGCGAAATTGGGGATGCCGGTGAATTGCAGCTTCTCGCCTTCGGTGAAGGTGTCGCCGATGGCGATGGTGCCGTGGTTGTGGATGCCGATCACGTCGCCCGGGAAGGCTTCGGCGGCAATCTCGCGGTCGCTGGCCATGAAGGTCAGCGCGTTGGCCAGCTTCACCTCCTTGCCGGTGCGCACGTGGAAGGCCTTCATGCCGGCCTCGAACTTGCCCGAGCACACCCGCATGAACGCCACGCGGTCGCGGTGCATCGGGTCCATGTTGGCCTGGATCTTGAACACGAAGCCGCTCAGCTTGTCCTCGCCCGGCAGCACCTCGCGGCCGGTGGTGGCGTGGCCTTGCGGCGGCGGCGCATGGTCGACGAAGAAATCCAGCAGCGGCTGCACGCCGAAGTTGTTGACCGCCGAGCCGAAGAACACCGGCGTCTGCCGGCCGGCGAGGTATTCGGCCTCGTCGAACGGGTCGTTGGCACCTTGCACCAGCTCCAGCTCGTCGCGCAGCTCGGCCAGCATCTGCGCGCCGATGCGGGCCTCCAGCGCCGGGTCGTCGATCGAGGCGAAGATGGTGGAGTCCTGGCGGGTGAAGTTGCGCCCGGCTTCGTACAGATGCACCTCGCCGGTGACCAGGTGCACCACGCCCTTCAGGCGCTGGCCCATGCCGATCGGCCAGGTGACCGGCGCGCACTTGATGCCGAGCACGCGTTCCACCTCGTCCAGCAGTTCCAGCGGTTCGCGGCCTTCGCGGTCGAGCTTGTTGATGAAAGTCATGATCGGGGTGTCGCGCAGGCGGCACACTTCCATCAGCTTGATGGTGCGTTCCTCCACGCCCTTGGCCACGTCGATCACCATCAGCGCGCTGTCCACCGCGGTCAGCACGCGGTAGGTGTCCTCGCCGAAGTCGGCGTGGCCGGGCGTGTCGAGCAGGTTGACGATCTTGCCTTCGTACGGGAACTGCATCACCGACGAGGTAACCGAAATGCCGCGTTCCTTTTCCAGCGCCATCCAGTCGGAGGTGGCGTGGCGGGCGGCCTTGCGGCCCTTCACCGAACCGGCCATCTGGATGGCGCCGCCGAACAGCAGCAGTTTTTCGGTCAGCGTGGTCTTGCCGGCGTCGGGGTGGGAAATGATGGCGAAGGTGCGGCGGCGCGCGGCTTCGAGGGTGACTTCGGACATGGGAGCGCGCGCCCGCGGCGGGCGCCGGAATCGATGGGAAGGGCGGAATTATAGCGGGAGGCGGGCCCGTGGCCCGCCCACGTCATTCGGCGCAGGCCGGGTCCAGCCGCAAGGCGTGCACCACGTCGCGCAGATCGAAGGCGGCCACCGCCACGTTGTCGTGCTGGGCGAACAGCGCGCCGGCCGGGAAGCGCGGGCTGGCATCCTGCTGCAGCACGATGCCGTCGGTGTCGGCCACCGCATGGCCGGAGAACGTGCCGGCCGGGGCCAGCGTGCGGCGGTCGTAGACGCGGAATTCGCTGGGCCGCACCTGGTCCACGGCGATCCAGTAGCCGCCGTCGGCGGTGCAGGCCCACAGCGCCACGCCTTCGGCATCGCCCTTGAAT